>NZ_JBUDPI010000189.1:0-7124 GCF_054919635.1 Halochromatium sp.
CTCGCTGCGCGTATCCTTGGCGCCTTTCTGTTGTTCTGGAGTCTAGGGCTGGTCTCCTGCCAATCCCTGTTTTTTCTGTGACCATGCGCGAATCGCAACCTCAGCTCGAAGAGCTACTCAACCGCCTTGGCGTGACCGGGCCGGCTGCGCAATGGCTGCTGGCTCGGCGTCAGGCGCTGGTGCCGGCGACCGCGCAACGGCCTGCTGTTGCGAGCAAGCGACCGCGACCGGTGCGAGCCTTGCTGCTCTGGCTGTTCTCGGCGCCGCTGCTGCTCGCCGCCCTGAGCGCGTTGGCAGCGGGACGGCTCGACGGTTTCATCGGCGATGCCTCGGCCTGGCTCTTGGTGGCACTAGCGGCAGTGCTGACGCGACGGGCATCGATTGCAACGGCTGAGTCCCTAGAACAGCGCCGATTCAGCGGCAGCGGACGGCACTGGCAGCTCCCGCTGCGCAATCTGGCTGCTGCTTCGTTGGCAGCGGGCACCTACGTGGCCGCTGTCTATGGCGTTGGGCACCTCGCCGGCGTCGGTCTTGGTTTCGCCGCCGTCGCCGTGCTCGGGTATCACCTGGTCTATGGATTGGAGCCGTTTCGGGTGGGTACGCCGCTAAGCGCTCAGGACAAGGAGTCGCGCGCCGTCATCGAGGCGCTTGCCGAGGCCGAGGATCGGCTCATCACCATCGAGCGTGCCGCAGACGCCATTGGCAATCGCGAGCTGAGTCAGCGTCTGGCGCGCATCGCCGGGCTGGGGCGAGGCATTCTCGCCCAGATCGCCGAGCGCCCGTCCGACCTGCGGCGAGCGCGGCGATTCTTGACCGTCTTTCTCGAAGGCGCCGAGCAGGTCTCTGACGGTTATGCGCGCACCCATCGCCATGCCGATTCGGCCGAGCTGGAGCAGAGCTTCCGTACCGTACTGATCACTATCGAAGAGCAGTTTCAGCGCCAGCGCGAGCGCTTACGCGAGGCCGATGTGCTCGACCTCGACGTGCAGATCGAGGTGCTGAAGAAGCAGCTTGAGCAAGAGGGGATTCGCTAGCCGCTCAATGTTGCCCGGCGATCACAAGCGCTTTGCTTGTCGATCGGCCAACTAACGAGCAGCTAGAGACGGGTTTGGTTGCGTCGGCGATTGCCGGAGCGTGCATGCCGAGACCGGCAAGGTGGTATCGGCTTCGAGACAACTGGCCGCGGGACACTCTTTGATGTCTTGCGGCTTACATATCTTGCGGCATGTAGACGTAGGCCTTCTTGACCCCTGCGCCTTTGATGGCAATGGCCTGGGGCTCAAAAAAGTTACCGAGATTGACGGCTTGTCCAGCGGGGAAGGTGCCGATCAGGACCTCGTTGCCAGTGACCTCATAGCTGCCGTCACCAGGCGGCATCTGTAGGGTGACCTGACAGGGCGAGGTCGCGCAGGTGCCGGTTTGCCCAGGTGCAACAGTGATGGCATTCGAGCCCGAGACGTGCGTCTCAGCAAGCCCTTGGCTGGCAACTAAGCCGAGGCTGGCGGCTAGCATGGCTGTCCTTAACGACAGGGCGCTGGTCGCGGGTTGGTCGATGCTCTTCATCGGTACTTCACTCCTCTGTTGGACGCGATCTGCAAGGCCGAGGGCTCGGATTATTCGACGAGGCCGATCACGCAGTCGATCGCGGCCTGGTTATCACCCATCGGATAAAAGCTGTTGATGTCGCTCGCATAGGTTGAAGCATCGATCATACCAGCGCCCAGCTTGGTGGTCTCATCGATGAAGGTGGTGTCATCGCTGCTGCTGTCGAGCAGGTAGTTGATCGGCTGCGAGCCCACGCTGAGCTTGCCACAGCGCGCCTCCACGCGATTTAGGAAGGCATTAGAGGCCGGTCCTTCAGGCGCGATGAGACTGCCACCGCACCCAGCGACGAGCAGGGTAAGACTGGCAAGAGCAGCTGGGATTCTCGCGTGCGGCATCGTGGCATCCTGATCTGAGGGTTGATGAGCCGCTTCAGTGTCCGATTGCTCCGTTTAGACGTCAAGCGATCCGGATCGAATGACGGCCTGGGATCGCAGCCTGCTTGCGCCCAGCCTGCGCGAGATCGTCGCCAGCGACCACTGATGCCGCCTTGGCAAAGCGTGGCTAGAGTAGAATCTAGGCGGAAACCGCTCAGTCGAGCCCGGTGTCATCTAGTCCAGCCCGACCCAGCCCAACTCAGCCCAGCCCAATCCACCGCAGACCAGACCAGCCCAGACCAATCAGGAGTAGCGACCGATGAGCGACAATCCCCAAGATCCCTCAGCCCGGGAATCTGCTGCCCTGGCCGATTCGCCGGCACCTGCTGTGCGCTCGGAGGTCGTTGCTCTTGCCGACGCGCCACCGGCGGAGCGAGCCGAGATCAAGGCGTTGCTGGCCGAGCTGGATCTGACCGACAGCAGCGCGATCATGCATTTTGGAGCCAAGGCGCAGCAGCAGCTGACCGCCGTATCCGACCAGATGCTCGAAGGCGTGCGCAACAAGGACACAGGCGCTGCGGGCCAGACACTGAGCGAGATGGTCGGCACCCTGCGTGGGTTTGATGTCGAGGGTCTGGACCCGAACGCAAAGCCCGGTTTCTTCAAGCGGCTGTTCGGTGCCGGCAAGCCGATCATGCGTTTCCTGCAAGAATACGAAGCGGTGCGCGACCATATCGACCGCATCACCATCGATCTCGAGCGGCACAAGACCCGCTTGCTGACCGATGTGACCTCACTGGATCGGCTCTATGACGCCAACCTCGAGTATTTCCGTGAGCTTGAGCATTACATCGCGGCCGGTGAGGCCAAGCTTGCGGAGCTAGACCAGGAGGCGATTCCGGCGTTGGCGGCCAAGGTCGAGCAGGTGGAAGACATGGTTGAAGCGCAGAATTTGCGCGATCTACGCAGTGCGCGCGACGATCTGGAGCGCCGCGTGCACGATCTTCGCCTCACGCGTCAGGTAGCGATGCAGGCCCTGCCGAGCATTCGTTTGGTGCAAGAGAACGACAAGGGCTTGATCAACAAGATCAACTCGACCCTGGTCAACACAGTGCCGCTGTGGCGCCAACAGCTGGCGCAGGCGGTGACCATCTATCGCTCGGGCCGTGCCGCCGAGACGGTCAAGGCTGCGACCGATCTGACCAACGATCTGCTCAAGGCCAACGCCGCCAACCTGAAGACCGCCAATGCCGAAGCGCGGCGGCAGATCGAGCGCGGGGTGTTCGATATCGACACCGTCAAGGAGGCCAATCGCGCCTTGATTGAGACCATCGAGGAGAGCCTGCAGATCGCGGATGAAGGCAAGCGCGCGCGCGCCGCTGCGGGTGCGGAGCTGCAGCAGATGGAGACCGAGCTGCGCAAGACCCTGGCTGCTGCCAGTGCGCCGCAGAGCAGCGATCGCGTCTAATAGCCGCTCATGAGGGGGTCTCGGTAACCCTTAGGCGGCCAGGCCGCGCGCGCGTAGCTGCTTGATCTGGTCACGCAGCGCTGCGGCCCGCTCGAACTCAAGCGCTTTAGCGGCACTGTACATGTCCTTCTCGAGGCTTTTCACCTTCTTTGCCATCTGTGTGGGCGTCAGGTCGGCGTACTCGGCCATCTCGTCGGCCACCTTGGCATAGTCACGCGCCTTCATCGGCGCACCCGGAACATGCGCTTCCATGATGTCGGCGACCGCCTTCTTGATCGTCTGTGGCGTGATACCGTTCGCCTCGTTGTGCGCAATCTGCTTGGCTCGGCGACGCTCGGTCTCATCGATCGCGCGCCGCATCGAGCCGGTGATCTCGTCGGCATAGAGGATCGCCTTGCCGTTGGCGTTGCGCGCGGCGCGGCCGATGGTCTGGATCAGCGATCCTTCCGAGCGTAGGAACCCCTCTTTGTCGGCATCGAGGATCGCGACCAAGGAGACCTCCGGCATGTCCAGCCCCTCGCGCAGCAGGTTGATGCCGACCAGCACATCAAACTCGCCCAGCCTCAGATCCCGAATGATCTCGACCCGCTCCACGGTATCGATGTCGCTGTGCAGATACCGCACGCGGATGCCGTGCTCGCCGAGGTAATCGGTCAGATCCTCGGCCATCCGCTTGGTCAATGTGGTCGCGAGCACGCGCTCGTTGCGCGCGGTGCAGACCCGGATCTCGGAGAGCAGATCGTCCACCTGAGTCGTCGCGGGGCGCACCTCGACCTCGGGGTCGACCAGTCCGGTCGGGCGCACCACCTGCTCGATGACGGCACCGGAGTGCTCGATCTCGTACTGCCGCGGGGTCGCCGAGACGTAGATCGTCTGCGGCCGGCGCGCCTCGAACTCCTCGAAGCGTAGCGGCCGGTTGTCGAGCGCCGAGGGCAATCGGAAACCATAGTCGACCAGGTTCTCCTTGCGCGAGCGATCGCCTCGAAACATGCCGCCGAGCTGCGGAACCGTCACATGGCTCTCGTCGATGACGATCAGCGCATCCTTCGGCAGATAATCGAACAGGGTCGGCGGTGGCTCGCCCGGTCCGCGACCGGACAGGTAGCGGCTGTAGTTCTCGATGCCTGAGCAATAGCCGACCTCGACCATCATCTCGAGATCGAAGATGGTGCGCTGCTCGAGCCGTTGTGCCTCCACCAGCTTATCGTTGTCACGCAGCCAGTTGAGCCGGTCCTTGAGCTCGACCTTGATCTGCTCGACCGCATTCAGGATCACCTCACGTGGCGTCGCGTAGTGGGTCTTCGGGAACACCGTGTAGCGCGGCACGCGACGCTTGGACTCGCCGGTGAGCGGATCGAACAGCGACAGGTTCTCGATCTCGTCGTCGAACAGCTCGACGCGCAGCGCCTCGTCGTCCGATTCCGCCGGGTAGATGTCGATCACGTCGCCGCGCACCCGATAGGAGCCGCGCGAGAGCTCGATCTCGTTGCGCCGGTACTGCAGCGCCGACAGGCGCCGCAGGATCGCGCGCTGGTCGATCAGATCACCTCTTGAGAGATGCAGCACCATCTTCAGGTAGGCTTCCGGATCACCGAGGCCATAGATGCTGGAGACGGTCGCGACCAGGATGACGTCCGGGCGCTCGAGCAGGGCCTTGGTCGCCGACAGGCGCATCTGTTCGATGTGTTCGTTGATCGAGGCATCCTTCTCGATATAGGTATCCGAGGCCGGCACATAGGCCTCGGGCTGGTAATAGTCGTAGTAGGAGACGAAGTACTCGACCGCGTTGTGCGGGAAGAACTCGCGCATCTCGCCGTAGAGCTGCGCCGCCAGCGTCTTGTTCGGCGCGAGTACCAGCGTCGGGCGCTGAACCCGTTCAACGACATTTGCGATGGTGAAGGTCTTGCCCGAGCCGGTGACGCCGAGCAGGGTCATCCCGGCCTCGCCGTCGTTCAGACCCTCGGTGAGACGGCGGATCGCCTCAGGCTGATCGCCGGCGGGCGGAAACTGCGAGGCAAGCTCAAAGGGTCGCGACATCAGTGACAATTGCGAATCTGGGCGGTTTGGGGTGTCAGTCAGTTCGTGGTCTGTGCAGCGCCGGTGATGCATCGTTTGTTACGCATCGCAAGGGCGGCTCTGTTTCGCTATGATCGGGTGCCCAAGGCAGAATGCCAATGTGCCTCGTCGGCGACGCTCTCATGCAGCGCTTGGCCTGCTCAACCGCGGACCATGACCCGATCAATTTGCGCTATCCGGAACTCACCACCGATGACCATCAAACTCTCCAACCGTGTCCAATCCGTTAAGCCATCGGCCACGCTTGCCATCACCGCTCGCGCCAAAGAGCTGCGGGCGGCGGGTAAGGATGTCATCGGTCTTGGTGCCGGCGAGCCCGACTTCGACACCCCGGACCACATCAAGCAGGCGGCCATCGAGGCGATCAACGCCGGCTTCACCAAGTACACCGCGGTTGACGGCACGCCTGAGCTCAAGCACGCGATCATCGATAAGCTCCAACGCGATAACGGCATCGACTATGCGCCCGAGCAGATACTGGTCTCCTGCGGCGGCAAGCAGAGCTTCTTCAACCTGGCGCAAGCGGTGCTCGACCCCGGTGATGAGGTCGTGATTCCAGCCCCTTACTGGGTCTCTTATCCCGATATGGTGCTGCTCGCTGGCGCTGCACCGGTGCTGGTGCATGCCGGTGCTGAGCAGCAGTTTAAGATCACGCCGAATCAGCTGCGCGGTGCGATGAACGAGAAGACGCGCCTGGTGGTCATCAACAGTCCGTCCAACCCGACCGGCATGGCCTATACGAGCGATGAGCTGGCGGCGCTCGGTGAGGTGCTGCGTGACTTCCCGCGTTCCCTGATTGCAACTGACGACATGTACGAGCATATCGTCTGGCCAGAGCGGCAGCCGTTCGTCAACATCATCAACGCTTGCCCAGACCTGCTACCGCGCACCTTGGTGCTCAATGGCGTGTCCAAAGCGTACTCAATGACCGGCTGGCGTATCGGCTATGCGGGTGGACCCGAATCAGTCATCAAAGCGATGAAGAAGATCCAGTCGCAGAGCACATCGAACCCGACCTCCATCTCCCAGGTCGCGGCTCAGGCCGCACTCGAAGGACCACAGGACTGCGTCAGCGAGATGTTAGCGGCCTTCAAACAGCGTCACGACCTAGTTGTCGAGCGACTCAACGCCATCCCTGGCATCGAGTGTCTGCCGACCGACGGCACCTTCTACGTCTTTCCAAAGGTGCAAGGTATGGTCGATCAGCTCGAGGATGTCCGTGACGACCTGGAGCTTGCTGAGTACCTGATCGAGAACGCCGGTGTTGCGTTAGTGCCGGGCTCGGCATTCGGCTCTCCCGGCTACGCCCGCATCTCCATTGCGACGAGTCAGCAGAACCTGGAGAACGCACTCGATCGCATCGCCAAGGTCGCGAGCTGATCGTCATCGCGAGGCATCGGATGCGCGGGGCATGCTAACGGCCTGAGCGTCACTTTCTCGGTGCCAAGCGCTGCGCCCTACAGTCAGGGAGTCTCACGCTCTTCTTGGATCGGTGACGTCCCCGCGGCAAACGGAGATCTTGACTTGCACAGGCCATGCGGCTAAAGTACGCGGCTCAGTCACTTCCCCGATAGCTCAGTTGGTAGAGCAACTGACTGTTAATCAGTGGGTCACTGGTTCGAGTCCAGTTCGGGGAGCCAATAGAAACAACGGGTTAGCTT
>NZ_JBUDPI010000019.1:0-22008 GCF_054919635.1 Halochromatium sp.
AACAGCGAACTCATCCTCCGGCGCGTAGCGGAAGATGGCGTAGGGCATGTCATGGTAGGCGCTGATCTGGGTTCTCGGATCGGCCAGCCGCAATGCCGGCTCCAGCTGCTGGGTCAGGCGCTCTCGCCAGTCGGACATCAGCGGAGCTCCCTGGCAAAGTCGGCGGCCGTTGCCGCCGGCAGCTTGATCTGGGCGAGTGATCCGGCGACGTCGAAGTCGAGCCGGCGGAACTGATGTAGGCGCAACAGCTCGCGTTCAACATCGTCTTCATCCATCAAGAACATGTGCCAGTCATCGGCGTCGATAACGCGCCGCGCGTTGGCCTCGCGGTCCATCATGGCGTGCAGCAGATAGAGGAAGCTCGCGTCTGGCAGCTGGTAAGAGGCGAATTCGCGGACCTGAGCACCCTGAAGGAGGCCGAAGTCGGTTGCGATTCGGAGCAACCCGGAGCCGACCCGTTT
This sequence comes from Halochromatium sp., assembly GCF_054919635.1. Lineage (NCBI taxonomy): Bacteria > Pseudomonadati > Pseudomonadota > Gammaproteobacteria > Chromatiales > Chromatiaceae > Halochromatium > Halochromatium sp. The sequence continues at coordinate 462 of NZ_JBUDPI010000019.1, forward strand.
GAGGGTGCTCTCGCTCCAGCTGCCGGACCATTCGATGCCGGACATCTTTCGCAGTCCGTTGAGATACAGGAAGACATCGTCGACGCGAACGCGACAGGTACCGGCTCGAAATTGCGGAAAGAGCCAGTTGACGAGGAAGTCGCGGACGAGAAACTCGTCTCGCGTCATGTGGTATAGCAGCAGGGGCTTCCAAACCTCCCGGTCGCAGTCGGCTTTGGCTAGCCCAACCAAGGGTCTGTCGCGGCCTTCTGGATCGAAGCGCCGGTTCATCACCTTGGTGACGTTGAGCGCCCAGTTCGTGCTCGTAGCGCCGATGGTGTTCTCGTCGCGGACGCGGCGCAGGTTCTCGAACTTGCTGACCCCGTAGTCCCAATCGCGGAAGATCGAGTAGGTCTCCTCGATCAGAGACCCTTTGACGATCGTGAACGATGAGAAGACGCGGGATCGGGCATCCATGCTCAATCCTCGAGCCTCGCGTAGGGAATGGCTGGGCTGCCCGGCTCACCGCGGGCGAAGCCGGCGGCGAGCAGCGTGATGACGTCGTCATCGGGGCAATGCGTGCCGGCTAGCGGGACCGAGCGGCCCTCTGCAGCTCGGCGAAGCTTGCCAACGGCTTCCACGTGGCTCCGGTCGATCAGGTCGAAAGCTTCCAGCATTCGCAGGAGATCACCGGGCTCAGTCTCGGCGGGCTCAGTCTCCGAGAGCTTCCCAAAAACCGGCGTCCACTGGTCGCCTTCGTCCAGCCAGCCTTGCCAACACTCGTCGAACTGATCCTCGATCTCGGCAGGCAAGTTCCAGAGTGTCATGCTGCCCGGTGGATCGAAAAGCTCTTGGCAACGATTGCGCGCGACAGCAAAGGCGATACGCGCCTGGGCAAAGCAGTGGGTCGATGGGAAGCCGCGCTTGAGCACCATGTTGCCGCGACGGCCGAGGATTCCGTTGGTATTCCACCAGCGAGCCGCGTCCATCTCGCCGTGACGGGCGACGACGAGGCGTAGCTTGAATAGTCGCACGAGATCGATGTTGGTGGATGCTGCTGTCATGTCCTTCGCTTATGTCTCCTAGCGTTCATCCCGCATTGATTGCCTCTTGAACCCAACCCAGTCGTCCACATCGGACCCTATACATCCAGAATCGGCCGATCGCCTGTGCCGGTTTGGCAAGGACAGAAGAAAACCGATAACGCTCTATTTTCGCACAAATGCGTTACAGGGCTGATCAAGGGTCTTCGGGAGCATCTCGAGTCTTGCCTATACTTAGGGCCAGGCTATAACGCTATTGCCAGATCAACCGCGGAGAGCCAACGCCCATGGCGGACCTGCAGCGCGATGATGTTAGGCTCTACTTTGAGCTTCACGGACCACCGGCGTTGGACGGGCAGCCACCACCCTTAGTCCTGGTCGCGGGTCTCGCCAGTGACTGCCAATCCTGGGCGCCGGTGTTGCCAGCTTTAGCCGCTGAGCGTCAGGTACTGATCTTCGACAATCGCGGCTGTGGCCGCAGTCAGCCGCAAGACACGCCGAATAGCATCGGCCTCATGGCGGACGACTGTCTAGCGCTCGCCGATCATCTGGGACTCGAGCGCTTTGATCTTCTAGGCCATTCTATGGGCGGATTCATCGCGCTCGAGATCGCCCGGCGAGCGCCCAAGCGTCTCATCCGCTTGGTGCTGAGCAATAGTGGCGCCAAGCAAAGCGCCCGCAACCAGCACCTGTTCGACGACTGGGCCGATGAGCTCGATGCTGGTCAGTCGCCCGAGCGCTGGCTGCGAAACTTCTTCTATTGGATCTTCTCGGAGCGCTTCTTCAACGAGCGCGAGACCGTTGATGACCTGCTCGATCTGGTGTTGCACTATCCTTATGCACAAACGCCGGCCGGATTCCGGGCGCAGGTCGAGACGATGCGCGGCTTCGATGCTACCGACTGGCTCCGCAAGATTGCAACGCCGACGCTGATCCTGGCCAGCGCAGAGGACCTGCTTTACCCGCCACGCGACGATGCGGCCGGTCTCAGGGCGCTACCGAATGCCGAGCGCGCGCTGATTCCGAAGCAAGCACATAGCCTGCCGGTCGAAGCACCCAGTGAGTTTTGCCGGCTCCTGCTCGACTTCCTTAATCGCCCTGCCTGAACTCGCCCAGCAAACCACCCCACCGACACCGGATGCCGCCCGCAACCAACGCCACCGACAACGAATCGCCTGCACCAGTTCGACCAATGGCAACCCCCACGGCACCGCCGACGGCGAGCGTTGAGCGCGATGGACACCATGTCACACTGCATCTGGCCGGCCGCTGGCGGCTCGATCAGCGCATCCCGAGACTTGCCGACTTCGCAGCGTCGATCGACCGCAGCAGCAGCGATAGCGGCGATGCCGTTAGCCAACTGCGTGAGCTTAGCTTCGAGACCAGCGAGCTCAGCGACTGGGATTCGGCCCTGGTGACCTATATCGCTGGCGTCGAGCGGTTGTGCACAAAGCGCGACATTCGCTGCGACCCAAGCGCCCTGCCCGAGGGTCTGCGCCGCCTGCTCGAGATGGCGAGCCTAGCCGAGGCACCGGATGACGACGCGCATGATCGGGGGCCGAGCTTCCTTGCCAAGGTTGGCCTAGACATGGCCGATCTGGTGCGCTCCACTGGGGAGATCATGACCTTCTTCGGAGAGGGCGCCATCGCCGTGCGCCACTTCGTCGCCGGCCGCGCGCGCTATCGTCGCTCTGAGCTCTGGGTCATCATCCAAGAGTCGGGCGCCGATGCGCTGCCGATCGTCAGCCTGGTCAGCTTTCTGGTCGGCATGATCCTCGGCTACATTGGCGATCAGCAGCTGGCGCAGTTCGGCGCCCGGATCTATGTTGCCGATCTGGTGGGTCTTGCCACCGTGATCCAGATGGGGGCCCTGATCACCGGCATCGTCCTCGCCGGTCGCACCGGGGCTGCCTTCGCCGCGCGCATCGGCACCATGCAGGTCAATGAGGAGATCGACGCGCTGCGCACCTTCGGCATCCCGCCGATGGAGTTCCTGGTCTTGCCGCGGATGATCGCGCTGATCCTAATGACGCCCCTGCTGACGCTCTACGCCGACCTGCTCGGCATCCTCGGTGGTGCCTTCGTCGGAACCGTGGTTGGCGGTGTGACCCTAACCGCCTATTTGGTTCAGACCCAGGCCGCGATTGGCTGGAACCACATCATCCAGGGACTGATCAGTGCCACCGTCTACGGGGCCATCGTCGCCGCGTCGGGCTGCCTGCGCGGCATGCAATGCGGGCGCAGCGCGGCTGCCGTCGGTGAGGCGACCACCTCGGCGGTGGTCACCGCCATCGTCTTCATCGTCATCGCCGCCGCCGTGCTCACCGTGATCTTCGATGCGATTGGGCTGTCAGGATGAGCCATTCAGCTCAGTGGCAGAGCAGCAACCTGTGCACAAGCCCCCAGCCAAGGCCAATGGGCAAGCAGCGGCTCAGGGAACGGCTCGAGCCGAATCCGGGCAAAGGCTCAGGGCCCCAGGGAGCCCAGGTGGCACCGTGACTCAAGTTGCGATAAAGCTCGAGGATATCGCCCTCGGCTATGGCTCAACCCCCGTTCAACAGGGCCTCAGCTTCGAGATCCAACGCAGCGATGTCTTCATCATCATGGGCGGAAGCGGCTGCGGCAAGAGCACCGTGATGCGCGGACTCACCGGTCTGCTGCCACCCCTGCAGGGCCGCGTGCGATTGCAGGGTCAAAGCCTTTGGGAGATCGCTGAGAGCGCTCGAACGCAGCTCTTGCGCGGGGTCGGCGTCATGTATCAGAGTGGTGCACTATGGAGCTCAATGACGCTGGAGGAGAACGTCTCGCTCCCCCTCGAGCAATATACGCGGCTGCTACCGGGGCAGATTCGGGAGCTGGCGGAGTACAAGCTGGCACTGGTCGGCCTAGCCGGCTTCGGCGGCTATTATCCGGGCCAGATCAGCGGTGGCATGCGCAAGCGGGTGGGTGTCGCGCGCGCGATGGCCTTGGACCCGGATATCCTGTTCTTCGATGAGCCCTCAGCCGGGCTCGATCCACTTTCGGCGCGACGGCTCGATGATCTGATCCTCGAGCTGCGCGACAGTCTGGGTACAACCATGGTGGTCATCACCCATGACCTCGATAGTATCTTCCTAATCGGCGATGACGCCGTTTTCCTCGACGCCGAGACGCGCACCATGCTGACCACTGGCAATCCGAAACAGCTGCGCGATCACAGCGAGATCGCCGAGGTCCGCGCCTTCTTGCGCCGGGGTGAGCCATGAGCCGCGAGGCCAACCCCACCATCATTGGCGGCTTTGTGCTGGGCGCCGTCGGGCTGATCGTCATCGGCATCCTGGTCTTCAGCAGCGGTGCCTGGCTACGCGAGCGAATCTACTTAGTCACCTATTTCCCGGGCTCGGTGCAGGGACTGAGCGTTGGCGCTGAGGTCCAGTTCCAGGGCGTCCCCATTGGCCAGGTGGTCGAGATCGGGCTCGACTACATCGCTGAGCGCGACAGCTTTCGCATCCCGGTGCGCTACGAGGTCTGGCCCAGGACCATCCATGTGCTCGGTGATCTCGAAGGCACCGAGCCGAGTGAGCTGGTACAACGCCTGGTCGACGAGCGCGGTTTGAGGGCGCAGCTCGAATCGGTGAGCTTCGTCACCGGTCAGTATCTGGTGACCCTGAGTCTGAACCCGGACCTGCCAAAGCGCGATGTCAAGCGCGACCCCGACGGCGATATTCGAGTGCCAGCGATTGCAGCGACCCGCGACCGGGTCCAGGAGATGCTCGAGAACCTCCATCTCGATGAGCTCCTGGATTCCGCCACCAAAACACTCAAGGCCGTCAACTCACTGCTCGAAGCCAAGGAAACACATTCAGCGCTGAACAATCTTGATCAGGCCCTGGCCGGGATTGCGTCCCTGACCGAAAAGATCGATCAGGAGATCAAGCCACTGAGCGCGCGCGCCAACGCAACCCTCGGCGAATACCAGCAGCTCGCCGCGACGCTGCGCAGCGAGACCGCTCCTTTACTTGAGGAGCTGTCGCAAGCGATCGTAACCACCAACAGGGTCGCGACACGGGTGGAGGCTAAGATCGACCCCATCGCAGACTCAACCCAAACCGCCCTCGACGAAGCCGCAGCGGCGATGCGCTCCATTCGCCAGCTCACCGGTGAAGGCTCAGCGACCCGCTACGAGCTCGATCAGCTGCTCGCAGCCGCCACCCGTGCCGCGAGCTCGATTCGCTCGCTAGCGGATTATCTGCAGCGGCATCCCGAGGCCCTGCTCCAAGGCAAGCGCTGATGCGCGCCATTAGAACAGTCCAGCCGAATACCTCAGTAGAACACCTCATCGGCCACCCCATTGAGGACCGATACGGTAGCCAGGCCCTGGTCGCCCATCGGGCAGACGTAATTGACAACGATGATGGTCTGCACCATCGGATCAGATTGCGCGCGGACGATCGCCGCTGAGCCAAGATTCGACGAATCCATCAGTCGGCAGCCACAACCAACTAGGTCTTCGGTTGTCATGCCCACCTTTGGGAGGCAGCGCGGCTTCGCAGGAGGTGCGCCACAAGCGCCAACCAAGACGCTTGTAGCCACCAACATCAGGAGCCAGCGGCGCCAGGCGCTATTGCTCACGCTCAACGTCAGCAAGCGCCTCCTTCAAGGCTTGCAGGATCAGCTTGCTCGCCTCTGCTTCATCGAGCTCCGGGACTTCCCAACCCATGATCCGGCCATACTTTTGAACAAGATGCCGGACGTCATGGACCAGCTCGTTGTGATACTTGCGAATCTCCAGCTGTTCGAGGCTTGCCATCTCATCTCCCCCTTTCGGGTCGACCGGACTAAGCAACGAGCGCGCAGGCTGCTCGTCAATGCGCCGGCATGGTTATCGTTGACGGGTTAGAGACGCGGCAGTATCTCCTCGATACATCAACGAGGCTGACACATCAAAGAGGCCGCGACGGCCGCATTGTCGCACTCAAGGAGCAAGCTTGCGACTCTTGCAATCGCTGCCCTTTACAGTGGCGCAGGAGACCCGCCCTTGGTGGAGTGAGCAACAGCGATCAACGAGCATCGGAGTATTAACAATCCTTAACCCAGCGGCAACCGCGTGGTAAAGCCTCAATCCCAACACTGAGCGCTATCGAAAGGAACACCGCACGCAATCGCTGCGGACCTTCCTAACCTATTTCACTTAGGAGCTCTCGAATGTATTCGACGCAACCTGCGAGATCGACTCGACCCCGACCCGCGGCGCTTTCAGCCGCTGTGCTCGCGTGTCCCCAACGCGCCAGCCGCTCAATTCTGGCTGCCGCGATCAGCCTGACCTTGATCGTCTCGGCTATCGGTTTCCTGCCCCAGCTCGGTCACGCCGAACCGGTCCCTGAGCCCTTGAGCACGCCCGCCGGACCGACCGGCTTCGCCGACGTGGTTGAGCGCGTCACCCCGGCCGTCGTCAATGTCACCGTCGCCCAAGAAACAGAAGCGGTGTTATCGATGCCAGGGGGTCAGATGCCGGACGAGGGCTCACCGCTGTATGAGTTCTTCAAGCGCTTTGGCGGTCTTGACGGAATGCCGACGCCAAGTCCGCGCCAACGCGAAGGCGAAGGCTCCGGCTTCATCATCGATGCGGAGGGGCATATCGTCACCAACAACCATGTGGTTGAAGGCGCCTCGCGGATCGAGGTCACTCTGAATGACGGTGAAAAGTACGAGGCCGAGGTGATCGGCCGCGACGCCAAGACCGACCTGGCGTTGATCAAGATCGATACCAACGATTCCTTGCCCCATGTCGCCTTCGGCGACAGCCGCGGTGCCCGTGTTGGTGATTGGGTGTTGGCGGTTGGCAACCCCTTTGGCCTCGGCGGCTCGGTCAACGCGGGGATCATCTCGGCCCGGGGACGCGACATCAACTCCGGCCCCTATGATGATTACATCCAGATCGACGCACCGATCAACCGCGGTAATTCGGGTGGTCCGCTGTTCGACGCCCGCGGTGTGGTGATCGGGGTCAACACGGCGATCTTCTCACCAAGCGGCGGGAACATCGGCATCGGCTTCGCCATCCCGGCCGAGACGGCCTCTGAGATCGTCACTGAGCTGAAGACCAAGGGCCACGTCGACCGCGGTTGGCTCGGCGTCCAGATCCAGCCGGTCACCGAGGAGATTGCCGCCAGCCTTGGCCTTCCAGAGACCCGTGGCGTGCTGGTCGCGGACGTCATCGCCGGCACCCCAGCGCAAGCCGCTGGAATCAACAGCGGCGACGTCATCCTGCAAGCCGCTGGCGAGCGCATGGAGGAGTACCGCGATCTGACCAAACTGATCGCCAGCATCGACGCCGGCACCGAGATCGACCTCGTGCTGTATCGCTCTGGCAAGACCATGACCATCCCGGTCACCATCGGCGAGATGCCAAGCGAAGACCTGGCGCAAGCCGCCACTGATAACGAGCCGGCGGGAGATGAGCCGCGCATCGGTCTTTATCTGGCTCCGCTGACACCGGAGCTGCGCGCCGAGCGCGGACTCGATGCCGACGCCAGTGGTGTCCTGGTGGCCCAGGTCGCTCCCGGCAGTCCGGCGCAGGCCGCTGGCATCCGGGCCGGAAGCCTGATCTCGATGGTCGGCCAGCAAGCGGTGACCCAGCCGAGTCAGGTGGTCGAGGCGGTCAAGCAGGCCGCGGCATCAGACCGCCCCTCAGTGCTGCTGCGCGTCGAGCAAGACGGTGAGCAGCGCTTCGTCGCCGTTCCGATCGGATGATCTCAGGGCATGCGCGTACTGGTTATCGAGGACGACTCCCAGCTCGCCGGCTATCTGGTTAAGGCCTTCGGCGAGATGGGAGCGAGCGTCGACCTGGCTGACAATGGCCGCGAAGGCCTGTTCCTGGCCGCCGGCAATCCCTACGACGTGATGGTGGTCGACCGCATGCTGCCGGAGCTCGATGGCCTCGCGATCATCCGCACCCTGCGCGCCTCAGGCAACCCAACGCCGGTGCTGATCTTGAGCGCGCTCGGCGAGGTCGACCATCGCGTCGAAGGGCTGCGCGCCGGAGGTGATGACTATCTGGTCAAGCCATTTGCGTTCTCGGAGCTGCATGCACGTATCGAGGCGCTGATGCGGCGCTCAGCGCCTGGGGATGCCCCGGTCACCAGCCTCAGCGTCGCCGATCTCGAGCTCGACCTGCTGAAGCGCCAGGTCCATCGCGCCGGGCAACCGATCGCGTTGCAGCCGCGCGAGTTCAAGCTGCTCGAGTACCTGATGCGGCATGCTGGTCAGGTCGTCACCCGCACCATGCTGCTGGAGAATGTCTGGGATTATCACTTTGATCCTCAGACCAACGTCATCGACGTGCACATCAGCCGGCTACGGGCGAAGATCGACAAGGATTTCGATCAGCCCCTGCTGCAAACAGTCCGCGGCGCCGGCTATATGCTGCGAGCCGAGTGACCCAATCGCGAGCGCAATGGTCTTGATGAGCGCTCGCCACTCCCTAGACCGCGTACACCGGAGCCCCTAGCCATGCCCCGCGATGGCACCGCTGCCCGCCTGCGGCAGCGCGCGATCGGTGCCCTGGTGCCGGCACTGCGCCGGCTGCATCAGTCGTCGCGTTTTGTTCTGACCAGCTCGACCTTCCGGCTAGCACTGCTCTACATGCTGCTCGTCGGTGTTTCGGTCGCCATCCTGCTCGGCTTCATCTATTGGTCCACAGCGGGCTACATGGCGCGCCAGACTGACGCCACCATTGGCGCCGAGATCCAGGGCCTCGCCGAGCAGTATCGACGCCGCGGTCTGACCGGCCTCTCCGCAGTGATCGCCGAGCGCATCGCCCGCGATCCGCAAGGCGCCTCGGTCTACCTGCTGACCGACCCGAGCGGCAGCCCCATCATCGGCAACCTCGACCTCTGGCCACCCGTAGCCCCCGACGCGAGCGGTTGGGTGCGTTTTCGTGCCCGCCAAGTGCAGAGCGAGGGCGTCAACGTCGAGCATGAGACCCGAGCCAAGGTCTTTCGTCTGCGCGGCGACCTGCGGCTCTTGGTCGGCCGTGATGTGCGCGAGCTGACCGCGATCCGCCATTTGATCCTGGATGCGATCGCCTGGGGCCTGGCCATCACCGTTGGCTTGGCGCTGCTGGGCGGCTGGCTCATGGGCGCCGGCATCGTCCGCCGACTCGACGTGGTCAATCAGGTCAGTCGCGAGATCATGCAGGGCGATCTCAGTCGCCGGGTCCCGAGCACGGGCACTGGCGATGACTTCGATCAGCTGGCCGAGAATCTGAACCGGATGCTCGAGCGCATCGAGGCGCTGATGCTGAGTATCCGCCAGGTCTCCGATAACATCGCCCACGACCTGCGCACACCGCTGACACGCTTGCGCAATCGGCTCGAGCTCCTTCACGGCGTCGACCTCAGCGACGAGGCCAGCGCCGAGGTCGAGGTCGCAATCGCCGATGCCGACGAGCTGCTCAGCGCCTTCAACGCGCTGCTGCGCATCGCCCGCATCGAGGCCGGCAGCCGCCGCGCCGCCTTTGCCGAGCTTGACCCACTGCCACTGCTGCAGGATGTCGCTGAGCTCTATGAGCCGCTTGCGGCCGAATCGCTGCAGACTATCTATGTCGAAGCAGCAGACATGAGCGCTATCCAGGGCAAGGGCGGAGGCGGCGGGGACGCCACAGTGAATAGCAGCTGTCGTCTGTACGCGGACCGCGACCTGCTATTCCAAGCGGTGGCGAACCTGGTCGACAACGCGATCAAGCACAGCCCCAACGGGGGTCAGATCCTGCTGCGCGCCGAATGCAGCGGCAGTGCAGTTGATCTCAGCGTCACCGATGAGGGGCCGGGCATTCCGCCGGAGCTGCGCGACAAGGTGCTTCAGCGCTTCTTCCGCATCGATGAGAGCCGCGCCGCACCTGGTCACGGACTCGGTCTAAGTCTGGTGCAAGCGGTTGCTCAGCTCCACGGTGCTGAGCTCCGCTTAGAGGACGCTGGCCCAGGGCTGCGGGTGCGGCTGCGCCTGCTGAAACCGGAGCCTTCAGCATAGCCGCAGCCGATCTCGTCCCTGATTTCGTCACTGAAGATGTTGGTATTGGTGGAACCGGTCGCATTACTGGACTCGGCTGGCCGATTCGGCGTGAGGCGTCGAACGGCCCTGCAGCGAAGATCCATCACTCAAGACCGATCGTCCAGAGGAGTCCCAGATGAAGCGCCTGATCACCACGCTACTTACGACCAGCATCGCCTGCACCAGCCTTGCCCCCGCAATCGCGGCCGAATGGACGCTCGACCCCGAGCGCTCGCACCTCGCCTTTGTCTCGATCAAGGCCGGCAACATCGGTGAGGTCCATCAGTTCACTGAGCTCTCAGGCAGGATCGACGACCAAGGCCGAGCAGTGATCGATACCAAGCTCGACAGCGTCGAGACCCTGATCCCGATCCGCAACGAGCGCATGCGCGAGCTCCTGTTCAAGACCGCGCAGTACAGCGACGCCACCCTGAGCGCGAAGATCGATCCCGCTGCGATCAACGCCATTGAGCCCGGCGACCAGATCGATGTGGTCGCCGAGAGCATCCTCAGCCTGCATGGCGAAACTCAGCCGCTGGTGTTGAAGATGAAGGCCGTCAAGCTCGATGCGGATACCATGTTGGTCGCGAGCACCGAGCCCGTCGTCCTTGATGCGGCCAAGTTCGGCATGAGCGAGGGCGTGGAGACGCTGCGCGAGATTGCCGGCCTAGAAAGCATCAGCAATGCCGTGCCTGTGACCTTCGTGATGACCTTCGATACCCAAGCACCCGCCGCCGACGGCAATACCGCAGCCAGCTCGGTGCCAAGCCCGCAGACGATCGCCCAGTACGAGGCCTACCGCGAGATCATCGAAGCCATGAGCAGCGAGCAGAAAGAGGCCATAGCAGCCCTCTTTGGCTCTAGCCAATAACGGAATCAGTCGACAGAATCAGACAGCAACATCAAATTGCAGAAGTCGGCCAGGCGCCAAAGCAACAACAGACGGCGGCTCAGACGACGTCAAAACGCTCGAACTGCATGCTGTACTGACCCCGGCCCTGGGTCAGACTGCGCAGCTCCGTGGTGTAGCCGAGCAGTGCCTCGAGTGCGACCTCACACTGGATGGTCGCTGTCTCGTCGTTCCCCGTTGGATCGGTCTTGGTGGCCTGTATCATCGCTCGCCGTTGCTGCAGGTCACCAAGCACGGTCCCGAGATTGGTCTCGGGCACCACCACATCGACACGCATCACCGGATGCAGGGCCACAGGCCCCGCCTCGGACAATGCCCGAGCCAGCGCACGCGTCGCAGCGGCCTGCAAGGCCTCTGGCGTGCTCTGCTGGCCAAACAGCTCGACCTCGACCAAGGTCACAGCGACATCATCGACTGCCGCCCCCTGCGAGACACCGCTGGCCAATCCAGCGGTGAGACCCTCTTCAAGGGCCTGCTGTTGCTCGGGCGAGAGGGCGGCGCCTTCTGGTCGCAGACGCGGATGGCATTGGAGCTGATTGCCTGCGCCCCGACCGCGAGGCGCAACCTCAACCAGCGCCCAGGCCGTTAGCTCAGACTGCTTGCCATCCGGACTCGGTGGGCGGCTGTGCAGCTGCTCTGCCTGAGCCTGATCAGTGATGGTCTCGCGGACCGCAACCGCCGGCCGCCCACTGCGTACCTGCTGGCCAAACTCTCGCTCGATGCGCTCAAGCACGATCTGCAGATGCAGCTCGCCCATGCCGCGCAACAGACGTTGACTGGTCTCCGGATCTTCCTCGACCCTGAGCGTCGGGTCTTCCTGCTCGACCTTCCTCAGGACCTCGAGCAGCTTGTCCTCATCGGTACCGGCCGCCGGCTCGATCGCCAGGCTCAGCACGGGCTGACGTGCCTCGATCCGCTCCAGTGTCAACAGATGGTCAGGGTCGCAAAGGGTGTCACCGGTTGCGGCATGGCGCAGGCCCGCAAGCAAGACGATCTGCCCCGGTCCGGCCTCCTCGAGCTTGCTCTTGCGTCCGGCATCGACATCGAAGATGCGCGCGACATGCTCCTTGACCACCCGACCATCGGCGGTCTGGAAGGCCAGTGTATCGCCCACCTTGAGCCGGTTGCGATAGACGCGTGTGAAGCAGTGCCGGCGGCCATCCCAGAGCTGCACCTTGAAGACCAGCGCCACCAATGGCCCCTTGGCGCCGATGGCGACGGTCTCGGGCTCACCGTCAGGCCGTCGTGCGATGGCTGCTGGGCGATCGAGCGGCGCTGGCAGCAGGTCGACCGCCGCATCCATCACCGGCTGCACGCCGAGGTTGCGCAAGGCGCTGCCGCCAAAGCAAGGAAAGATACGCCCTGCTAAGGTGCCTCGTCGCAGCGCCGCAAGGACGGCCTCGGGCTCAGGCTCGCCACCATTGAGTACAAGATCGGCCAGCGCATCGTCGGCATCGGCCGCGGCCAGCAACAAGGCCTCGTGCAACTCCTCAACCGACTCCCAGAGGTCAGCGGGACAGGGCTCAACGACAACCTGCTCGCCCTGCTCACCATCGAACCGCAAGAGGCGCCGGTGCAGCAGGTCGATGCAGGCATGCTGATCGACGACAGGCACCGTGATCGCCACCGGCTCCACATCCAACCGCTCACGAATCGCATCCATGACACGAAGAAAATCCGCGCCGGGCCGGTCCAACTTGTTGACAAAGAACAGCACCGGCAATCCAAAACGGCAGCGCTGACGCCAGACCGTCTCGGTCTGCGGCTCGACGCCGCGCACGCCATCGAGGACCAGAACAACCCCATCAAGGACGCGCATCGAGCGCTCGACCTCGATGGTAAAATCCACGTGTCCAGGAGTATCGACAACCTGTAGGAGATGATCGCGCCAGGGCGCTTTGGTGACCGCTGCGGTGATCGTGATACCGTGGTCTTGCTCTTCGGCCATCCAATCCATGTGCGCCGCGCCGTCATGCACTTCTCCGATCTTATGCGATGCACCGGCATAGAACAGGATACGCTCCGTCAGTGTCGTCTTGCCCGCATCGACATGAGCGGCGATGCCGATGTTTCGGACGTGATTGAGCGCTGTCGCGGCCTGTGCGTGCTTGAGACTGCGGGAATGCTGACTGGATTGACTCATGAACCACCGTCGACCTGAAATTAATCGTTAGCAGACACCCTGATCCAACCCTGGAGCAGGCCATCAGTTGCGGAGCCCAGCAGATGACAACCCTGACCCGATACTCAACGAGCCGAGCGCAGCGAGACGAGCGCACCGCAAGAGGTTACCGATACCGGCAGCCTGAGACCGCATCTTGCACTGGCCCCAACGTCCAATCGAGACCCCGGCCGAGCGAGCGGTTCAGAGCCATGTTGGCCGCCATGATCGGCCTGCTCGCTCTAGGCGCGTTGCCGTTAACAGCTGTCCAGGCCAAGGTCTATCGGCTGATCGACCCGAGCGATAGTGTCATCGGCACCCCTTTCTATGTAAAGGCGAAGGGTGAGCATACGCTTCTGGACATTGGCCGCCATCATGGCCTAGGCGTCGACGAGATGAAACAGGCCAATCCGGGCGTGGACATGTGGATTCCTGGTGAAGGGACTGCCGTGCTAGCGCCAGATCGGCATGTGCTGCCAGATGCCCCGCGCAACGGGATCGTGTTGAACCTGGCCGAGCGCCGGATGTATTACTACCGCTCGCCAACCGAGGTCGAGACCTTCTCGATCGGCATCGGCCGCGACGGCTGGGAGACGCCGGTCGGCGCCTACAGCATCATCGAGAAGACAGAGAATCCAAGCTGGACACCGCCGGCCTCGATTCGTGCCGAATATGCAAAGAACGGCAAGACGCTGCCTGCGGTGGTTCCGCCAGGACCAGACAACCCGCTCGGCTCGCACCGCTTACGGCTCAGCAACCCAAGCTATCTGATCCATGGCACCAACAAGCCCTGGGGCGTTGGCATGCCGGTGAGCTCTGGCTGTACCCGCATGTTCCCAGAGGACATCAGGTATCTGTTTGATCAAGTCGAAGTGGGCACCCAGGTGACCATCGTTGACCAGCCTTACAAGGTCGGCTGGCTCGGTGACCAGCTCTTTCTCGAGGTCAGCCTAGAGGAAGACGAACAGCCGCGATCAGCGAAGGAGATCATCCCGGCGTCGATTGCGAGCGCCGACGGGGTGGTGATCGATTGGGATGAGGTTAGGCGGGTTCTTCAGGAAAATACCGGCCTCCCACAGATCGTAGGAGGCCGGCAAGGCTCAAAGAGCTGGCATCACTTCGACATGATCTTCTGATACATGCGGTTGATGCGGTCCTCATTGGCCTCGCAGCATGCTTGGGCTGCGTTGGCAGCGTCCATCGCGGCTTGAGCCATGTCACGAGCCTCTTGGTCGGTCGCGCAGCCACCGAGCAGCGAGGCACTCAGTAGAGCAGCGGCAGACAGAGATGCGAGCTTGAATTTCTTGGTCATGAATCTTTCTCCGTTGTGAGATTTGCCGATCGGCAACTGATTTATATCACAGACTCGGGTTCGTTTCTGCACCCTCGAGTTCGGATGATAGCAGAACCAGACAGCGTCTTCTTATTGCCACCGGCAGCCGCCCCAATCAGATTAGAGCCACGTATCGGAAGCTACAAGAGGGGATCAGTCTTGGTCGATCGCTACTATCGCCGCCCATTGCCGGACAGCGGCCCCAACCCGTTTCGCTGCCAGGGCTTCGTTCGTAACGGCACCATTGCCTGCGAAGGCGGCGCGCCCCTGGCGATCGAGACCCTACCGCCGTTCTTGCGCGCACTCCTGGTCACTGACGGTACCGTGACCAAGGCGCTCGAGGCCTATTTCTGGGAGCCTGTGGTAGTCGATACCCTGCGTCAGGAATTTATTCAGGCCGCCGCCGATATTCCCTGGATCGAGGTCGAGCCGGGCGATCAGGTCATGGTGCGAGAGGCGCTACTGCGAGGCACGGACAGCAACAATCACTATGCCCGCGCCTTCTCGGTCATCCGTTCGGAGCTGATTCCTAGCTCATTCAGAGATCGGCTGATCAACCGCGAGATCGGCATCGGGGTCTTGATCCGCGATAGCGGCCTTGAGAGCTTTCGCGAGGTGATGGAGGTTGGGGTCGAGCCCGCCCCGGTCGACGACGATCGCGCCCTGTTTCGCACCTATCGCATCATCATCGACGGTCAACCGGTGATCCTGATCAGCGAGACCTTCCCGCTCGCTCTCTATCTCTAGGTGTTGGCTCTAGTCGCTGGCTCTAGCGGCCAGCTCTAGCCGTTGGGCGGACGGCGCAAGCTGGACTTGATGACCGCTCGCTGCGCTCCGTCTCAAGTCGCAAGCTCTTTGTCCAATAGACGGCCGAGATGGGCAGCCAACTGCTGCCCAGCGGTCTCCACGTCGAGCGACAGCCCCAGATCCTCTGCTCGGGTGATCTCCAGTCCTGGATAGCCACAGGGGTTGATGCGCGCAAAGGGCGCCGGATCGAGACCAATGTTCAGGGCCAAGCCGTGATAACTACAGCCGTGGCGCACGCGCAGGCCAACCGAGGCGATCTTGGCCTCACCCACATAGACACCTGGCGCGTCTGAGCGCGGCTGGGCAAGGACCTGGTGATCAGCCAATAGATCAATCACCGCCTGCTCAAGCAGATGAACCAGCTGCTTCACGCCTAGGCGGGCGCGTTTCAGGTCCAACAACAGGTAGGCGACCAACTGGCCGGGACCGTGATAGGTCACTTGGCCGCCGCGATCGCACTGGACCACCGGGATCGGGCCTGGGTCAAGCAGGTGCTGCGGCAGTCCTGCCTGGCCTAGCGTGAACACCTGCTCATGCTCCAACAGCCAGAGCTCGTCTTCAGTATCCGGCCTACGCTCGTCGGTGAACTGGCGCATCTGGGTCCAGATCGCCTGGTAGTCGCGACCAGTTCCCAGCCATCGCGTGCGCAGTGGCCCCCTGGTCAGCGCTTTTTGCTGCGCCTGATGGGACTCCGTGGGAGATGGCTCAGATGGAGATAATCCCGCGACTCGCCCAAGCACCTGGTTCGTCTCAGACACGGATCAGACTCCGAGAGACGCCCGGTTCCCAGCAGCGGGGAGACGCGCTAAGCCGAATGCTGGTGAAGAGACCCAGCTGCGACGCACCTCAGAAGGCGCAGGTGATCTCAGCATGCTCTGAGAGCTCGCGATAGATCGCATCAAGCTGCCGCTTGCTGCGGGCCTCAATCTCCACCGTCACAGAGACCCAGTTGCCATTGCGGCTAGGCCTTGAGCGCAGCGCATCCTTGTCGGTGTCAGGGGCATGGCGCTCGATGATCTGGGTAACGACAGTCTCGATACCGGCCTCGGCACGGCCCATCGCCTTGATCGGAAAGCGACAGGGAAAACGCAGCAGGGTCTCGTCTTGGTCGGTGTTGGTCTCGGTCATCGGTGCCTCGGACTAACGACGCTCAGGCCGCTGCGCGCCGGATATCGGTCTTGAAGTCTTGGTAGCAGCGGTCGATCTGGCGCCACACAGGACCTGGTTGACCGGAGGCGACAAGCGCCCCATCGAGCTGGGTCACCGGCATCACCTCCCGCGTCGAGCTGCTGATCCAGACCTCATCGGCGGTTCGCAGCTCCTCTACCCCAATGTCGCGCTCCTCGACAGGAATTCCAGCACCAGCGGCAAGCTCCAACACCAGGTCACGCGTAATACCGGCCAATAGCAGCGGTCCTTTCGGCGGTGTCACCAAGCGTCGATCCTGAACGATAAACAGGTTGCTGGTCGAGCCCTCAAGTGCCCAGCCGTCGCGCACTAAGATGGCCTCCTCCGCACCGGCGTCCGCGGCTGCCTGGCGGAGCAGCACGGCCGCGAGTAGCGCGGTGGCCTTGATATCGCAGCGTAGCCAGCGGATATCGTCGCGGGTCACCGCGGCGACGCCCTGCTCAGCAATCGCAGCATCGCGCGGCTTCATTGGCTTCGCCATTGCCAGCACGGTTGGCACCGGTGAGACCGGAAAACGATGGTCGCGTGTCGGAGCGACGCCGCGAGTGATCTGCAGATAGAGGGCCTGATCTGCAGTCGGGTCTGCTGACAGCAAGCGTTGGAAGATCGGTGACCATTGCGTTGCTGATAGCGGCGGCGCCATCCCGATCCCCTGGAGGCTCTTCTCGAGGCGCTGAAGATGCTCGCGCTCACGCAACGGCCGCCCAGCATAGGCCGGAATCACCTCGTAGACCCCATCGCCGAACAGGAAACCGCGGTCCATGACCGAGATCGTCGCTCGCTCTGGCGCGACAAAGTCGCCGTTGAGATAGAGCTCTTTCATCAGAACAGCTTCAAGACCGAATCGGTAGCTTGACGCAGCAGGCCGCCACGCTCGACCGCGCCCAGCGCAACAGCGGGCTGGCGCTTGATCTCTTCGCCCTCGAGCATCAGCGTAATCTCTCCAACCTGCTGCCCAGCAGCGATCGGCGCACTGAGGTCGGGGATCGGCTCAAGCTGAGCAGTGAGCTGATCGAAGCTGCCGCGGGGGATGGTGACGGCCACATCGGTAGCTGGCCCAACGGCAACCGTCGGTGGGTCACCAGACCAGACCCGCAACAGCTCCAATGGCTCGCCGCCGGGATAGAGATGATGGGTCTCGAAGAACCGAAAGCCATAGTTGAGCAGCGCCAAGCTGTCGGCGACACGGGCCGAATTGCTCTCGGTCCCCATCACGACCGAAATCAGCCGCTGCTCATCGCGCTTGGCGGATGACACCAGGCAGTAACCGGCGGCTTCGGTGTGGCCGGTCTTGACGCCATCCACGCCGACCCCCTTGTCGAGCAGCCGATTGCGGTTGAATTGTTTGATCCCATGCCAGGTGAACTCTGGCTCCGAATACCAGCGGTAGTAATCTGGAAATTCGCGAATCATCGCCGCGGTGACAAGGGCGATATCCCGTGGCGTCGTGTAATGCTCCGGGTTCGGCAAGCCGGTGGCATTGGTGAAATGACTCTGGCTCATGCCGAGCCGCTGCGCGTGCTGGTTCATGAGTCCAGCGAAGCTCTCCTCGCTACCGGCGACATGCTCAGCAAGCGCAACGCTGGCATCATTACCAGACTGGATGATCATGCCTTTCAGGAGATCGCGAACGGCCACCTGATTACCGACCTCGATAAACATCTTCGAGCCGCCGGTCCGCCATGCCTTCTCGCTGACCAGCACCTGGTCATCGAGCGCGATATTGCCGGCTGCCAGCTCCGAGAAAACCACATACGCGGTCATGATCTTGGTCAGACTCGCAGGCTCGAGCCGGCTGTCCGCGTTCTTGGCGGCCAATCCCACCCCGCTGTCGTAATCGACCAGCAGATAGCCTTCGGCACCAAGCTCGGGGGCTGGCGGGGTCTCAGCCTGGACCGCCGCAGCGAGCCAGGTGGCGAGGAAGCCGGCGAGGATGAAAGGGAGTCGATAACGCATGGCGATGAGTTTACCTGCTCGCGCTCATAACGGCAGCCTTCATCGCCACCGAACACCGAAAACCGTTAACCAGATCGCGAGCCGCTGCACATCTGGAACCGCTGTGGCCCTATCGGATCACCACTACCGGCTTGTCAATCCCAAGCGCGACGAGCCGTCGGCCAAGCGCATCGCCGTCGCTCCGCGAGCGCACTGGACCAACCTGAACCTTGTACAACGGCTGCGACATACCGGTCACCGCCGCAGCGCGCACCAGGACGGGGGCTTCAACTCGACGGGTCAGCTGGCTCTTGAGCTGCTCGGCATTATCGCGACTGCCAAAGGCGCCAACCTGCAAGAAGATCGCTCCTGCCTGGTCGGCAAGTACCGTAGCCTTGCGCGTCTTAGCGCTCGAGCTGCCGCTATCCAGGAACGAGATCGAGCCCGTTGACTCCTGCTTGTCGACATCGGTCGAGGCCAGCCTTAATAGCTCTTTCGCATCCTTGCCATGATCACGCGGGTCGATCGAGCGGACCTCGACATGAGCGGTGCCTGCATTCACCATGTCCAGACGCTTGGCCGCCGCATACGAGAGGTCGATGATGCGATTGCCGACAAAGGGACCCCGGTCATTCACCTTCACGACCGCACTGCGGCCATTTTCCAGATTGGTCACCAGCGCATAGGTGGGCAGCGGTAAGGACTTGTGGGCGGCCGTCATCCGATGCATGTCGTAGCGCTCGCCGCTCGAGGTCCGGCGGCCATGGAACTTCTTACCATACCAAGAGGCCAGCCCGCGCTCGACATGATTCCGACTGCTGTGCTTGGTGTAATAGCGCTTGCCCAAGACGACGTAGGAAGCCATGTTGCCATAGCGCGATTTCGGCTCGGCCTTGGGTAGCGGGTCGGACGCTAGGTCTAGCGCATCATTGTCGACGCTCGTTGGCGTGCCGCCGCAGCTGACCAAGATCACCAAGAGTCCGGCTGCGGACGTCAGCCTCAGCAGCGCAGGCGCTGCACGAAAGGCGCTAAGGATCGCTGCGTTGCGCATCTCAGCTCTCGTTCACTGTCGCTGCTGTCGCAATCGCTCGGCTCAGCGCCACCGCTGCAAGCGCATACAGATTGCTGTGGTTGTAACGCGTGATGGCATAGAAGTTATCGAGCGTAACCCAATACTCGCGACCGTCGCCGTCCAGCGCGATCAGGGCGACGCGTGCCTCCGGCTCAAGGGTCTCCTGTGGCTCGACGCCAGCGGCTTCGAGCTGCGCCACAGTGATGCTCGGCACCAGAGGCCGCTTGCCACCGATCTCAACCCCGGACCCAATCGGACCGTTCAAGGTCGCGGCAGTAGCGATCGGCTGACCCCGTTGCCAGCCGTGCTGCGCCAGGTAGGCCGCAACGCTGCCGATCACATCGGCATGGCTCTCCCAGAGATCACGACGGCCATCACCATCGAAATCGACCGCGTAGGCACGATAGCTCGAGGGGATAAACTGTGGCTGACCAACCGCACCCGCATAGGAACCGCGAACACTCGCTGGGTCAACGGTCTCCTCGCGTGTGAGCAGCAAGAACTCCTCGAGCTCCTTTCGGAAGAAGCCCGCTCGCCGCGGATAGGCAAAGCCGAGGGTGGTCAAGGCGTCGATGACCCGATGGCTGCCCAGGGTCGCGCCATAATTGGTCTCGATACCGATGATGGCCGTGATCACCTCTGCGGGAACCCCGTAGGCCGTCTCCGCTTGGCGCAATAGCGCCCGGTGCTCGGCGAGGAAACGCTGTCCGCCGGCGATGCGCTCGGGCGTCACGAACAAGGCTCGGTACGCCCCCCAGGGCTTACCCTCATAGGGCTGATCCATCGCATCGACGATGGATTGCTGATAACGCGCGCTGGCCATCAGAGCTGCCAGCTCAGCCTGCTCGAAACCGTGCTCCTCGACCATCTCGGCAACGAAACGCTCGCGCTCCCGGTCGTAGCTCGCGGGCACATCATCCGCAAAGGCGAGTGACCAGGGGCTTAGCAGCAGGACCAGCAGAGTGGTGGCCGAGACACGAGTCCGATCGGCAAACAGGGGCATTGGCATTCGTCAGGCACTCAGCGGTGATCGAAACATATTTAAGTATATGCGCGAGCTCACTCTCTTTGAAGCGGTTTCCGTCTGGTATGCACAGACATCAGAATGCCAAAACCAAGCATCAGTGTGACCAATGAGGTACCGCCATAGCTGATCAGCGGCAGCGGTACCCCAACCACCGGCAGCATCCCGGTCACCATACCCATATTGACAAACAGATAGACGAAAAAGACCGTGGTAATAGAGCCGGCCAGGAGTCTACTGTAGGTATCCTGCGCCTGCGCAGCAATGGTCAGCCCACGCAGAATCACGGCCAAGTAGAGCAGCATCAGCACCAAGATGCCGAACAGGCCGAGCTCTTCGCCGATCACGGCAAAGATGAAATCGGTCGAGCGCTCCGGCAGAAATTCAAGCTGTGACTGGGTACCCTGCAGCCAGCCCTTGCCGTAGAGCCCGCCGGAGCCAATCGCGATCTGCGACTGAATGATGTGATAGCCCGACCCCAATGGATCGGAGCCAGGATCGAGGAAGGTCAGCACACGCTGGCGTTGGTAGTCATGCATCAACGACCAGAGCACGGGCGCCGCAGCAGCAGCCAGTGCGCCAAACCCAAGGATCAACCACCACCGCAAACCGGATAAGAACAAGGTGGTCAGTCCGGCACTCGCGACCAACAAGGCGGTTCCGAGATCGGGTTGCTTGGCAATCAACATCACCGGCAGTCCGATCAAGAGGAGTGTGAAAAAGACGTCGAGCAACCGGGGCGGTAGCGGCCTTAGCGACAGATACCAGGCCACCATCATTGGCAAGGCCAGTTTGAGCATCTCCGATGGCTGAAACCTGAGCAAGCCCAGGTCCAGCCAACGTTGCGCACCCTTGCTCTGGACACCAACCAAGAGCACCGCTGCAAGCAGGC
Organism: Halochromatium sp.; assembly: GCF_054919635.1. Lineage (NCBI taxonomy): Bacteria > Pseudomonadati > Pseudomonadota > Gammaproteobacteria > Chromatiales > Chromatiaceae > Halochromatium > Halochromatium sp. Next base: position 21,836 of record NZ_JBUDPI010000019.1, read on the forward strand.
CCAAGCCTAGTAGATAGAGCGGTGCCGACCACTGGCGCAGCAGGCTCGGCGGCAGCTGCGCAACGCCAATCATCAGCAGAAATGCAAGGCCGAGCCGGATGCCTTGCCGCTCAACCTGACTGCCGGACTCACCGGTCGCGCTGTAGAGCATGAGTAGACCGAACCCAGCGAGC
>NZ_JBUDPI010000190.1:0-7092 GCF_054919635.1 Halochromatium sp.
AGATCGCGCCGGCCCTCATTTGGACGTCTTCATCCGCGCTTTGTCCTGATACATATCCTGAACCGCGGCCTGCAGGATGCTCATCTCGGTCTCGCTCTCTGACGAGCCGGGGGAGAACGACCGACCGGCGCTAATCGATCGCATGCTCATCTGGGTCGTGCAGTCTGACGCACCGGGGAAGAACGCCCGACCGACGCTGATCGACAGGCTGAGCTCCGGATAGGCCTGGATGCGCTGACCCGCAACCTCCCGCTTCCATCGGCTGATGATGGCGTCAGCCTCACGGGCGTTTGCAACCTCCGGCAGGATCACAACGAACATGTCACCGCCGTGGCGGGCAACGACATCCCCCTTACGCGAGCGGGCCATCAGAATCCGGGCGATCGCCTTGAGTGCCTCATCACCGGCGTGATACCCAAAGCGATCGTTGACCTGCTTGAAGTCGTTGACATCGACGAAGGCAAGACAGTGCCGATGCCCGTTGCGAACTCGACGGTGATACTGGGTGTGCAGCGCCTCTTCAAAGAAGGCACGGTTCATCGCGCCCGTCAGATAATCGCGGCCGGACCGGAACTGGAGGAGCTCCGCGTGTGCCTGGAGAGACTCCTTTTGGCGGATCTCGCTCAGCAGCCGTTTGTTCACCTGCTCCGAGTGGGCCAGCGCCTTGCGTTGACTCGACACCGCTGCATTGGTGAAGTAGGAGATCGAGCCAACGGCGATCATGGCGATCTGGTATTCGGCAGCACTCGCGATCAAGCCGAAGACCGAGGCCGCATAGGCCAGCGTGACGGTCATGACCGCCAGCACCACATAGACGATCGGCGAGCGGGCCTTGTAGATGGTCCACAGCAGGGCGATGACCATCGCATACACCGGAAACGACAGCCCGAGCTTCTCTGGATACCTGTAGGCCAGCGATGCGCTGACCAAGAACAGGAGCCATGCCAACGGCAGATAGAGCAGATCGCGAAGTGGCAAGCGCTTCGGGTGGACATCGTCCTCGTTGACGAAGCGGCAGCCGAGGTCTGCACCGAACCACTCCAGCACCAGCAGATAGAGGTAGGCGATGGCGATGCTGAGACACACTGCCGCCACCGTGTCGCCGATCCACCAGGCCGCGAACAGATCCTGAGCCTGGGCGAAGGGCACACCACCGAGCAGATAGAGCACAATGACGCCCAGAAACGCCGCTCCAGCCGCCGCGATGGGGATGATGATCAGGAAACGCAGAACGTGAGTGGGGTTGCGCGGATCGAACTCGCCCGGCGTCGTGCGCTGCAAGACAGACACGCCAGCCCAGTAGGGAACAGCATGGGCCAGCGGAATCCCCAGGAACAGCAGGATCGCGAGCACCGGGTTCGCAGCGGGCCCTAGGGTGGATGCGTTCACCAGCGTTGTCGCGGCGCTACAGCAGAGCACGATCGGCAAGGCCCGGCCGCCCAACAGCAGCAACAGGGCAACCGATAGGCCCGCCGGGACATACAAAAAGCTGGCGTTCGGATGATACGCAAGAGTCGCTGACAGCTGAAACAGCAGGAGCTGCAGCATCAGCGAGACGATGAGCAGTCGCCCGTAGTCCCATGCAACGCGTCCTGACCGGTTGGACAGCAGACCGGGGCGAGCAGCGAGGCTCCTCGCACCGAAGCCGTTAATGTCATCGATCCCATTGGATCGTTCGACTGCCTTCAGCGCTTTCACCCCGAGCTACCCCAGCTAGACCATCTCGTTACACAGATCGCATAAGACCTTGCATCTCCTTATCCTCCGACAGTGAGCAACCTTACCCAAGTACGCCCTATCGCGCACCGATGGACTATCCGATCACCTTAGCAAGTTACCTTAGCAAGTTACCTTAGCAAGATACCTTAACAAGATACCTGTGCAAGTTTAAGACCACCCGATATCAGCCACGAGGGCTTCAGCATACTCGCACCACTTGAAGGGGCTCGAAGGCGTTTCGTCAGCGCGCGTGAAAGATGATAATGGCCGCTGAAGATGCTCAGTTGCGCCGATTCAACGTCCGGAGACTCCCATGCCCCAGTACCGTTCTCGCACTACCACTCATGGCCGCAACATGGCGGGCGCGCGGGCGCTCTGGCGCGCGACCGGCATGAAGGACGGCGACTTCGACAAACCGATCGTCGCAGTGGCGAACTCATTCACCCAGTTCGTGCCCGGGCATGTCCATCTAAAGGACATGGGCCAGCTGGTCGCGCGCGAGATCGAGGCCGCCGGCGGCGTGGCCAAGGAGTTCAACACCATCGCCGTCGATGACGGCATCGCCATGGGCCATGGCGGCATGCTCTATTCGCTGCCCTCGCGCGACCTGATCGCCGACAGCGTCGAGTACATGGTCAACGCGCACTGCGCCGATGCGCTGGTGTGTATCTCCAACTGCGACAAGATCACCCCCGGCATGCTAATGGCCGCGCTGCGGCTGAACATCCCAACGGTGTTCGTCTCCGGCGGCCCGATGGAGGCCGGCAAGGTGAGTCTGGCCAACAAGGGCGACCTGAAGCTCGATCTGGTCGATGCCATGGTCTCGGCCGCCAACCCGGATGAGACCGATGCGGACGTCGCCGCCATCGAGCGCTCGGCCTGCCCGACCTGCGGCTCCTGCTCCGGCATGTTCACCGCCAACTCGATGAACTGCCTGACCGAGGCACTCGGCCTGTCGCTGCCGGGCAACGGCTCGCTGCTAGCCACCCATGCCGCGCGGAAAGAGCTGTTCCTCGAGGCCGGCCGGCTGGTCGTCGACCTGGCAAAGCGCTGGTACGAGCAGGACGATGCCAGGATCTTGCCGCGCGGCATCGCGACCTTCGACGCCTTCGAGAACGCGATCGCGCTGGATATCGCCATGGGCGGCTCGACCAACACCGTGTTGCATCTATTGGCCGCCGCGCGCGAGGCCGAGGTCGATTTCACCATGGCCGATATCGATCGCATGAGCCGCAAGGTGCCCAACCTCTGCAAGGTAGCGCCCGCAACCCAGCAGTATCACATGGAGGACGTGCACCGGGCCGGCGGCGTGATCGGCATCCTCGCCGAGCTCGATCGCGGCGGGCTCATCCATCCCGACTGTCACACGGTCCACAGCCCGACCATGGGCGCAGCGCTGGAGGCCTGGGACGTGATCAGCAGCGGCTCAGCCGAGGCCAGCGGCCGCTATCTGGCCGGCCCCGGTGGCATCCCGACCCAGGTCGCCTTCAGCCAAGACAGCCGATGGCCGGAGCTGGATCTGGACCGTGCCAACGGCTGCATCCGCGATATCGAGCACGCCTACTCCAAGGACGGCGGACTCGCGGTGCTCTATGGCAACATCGCCGAGGAGGGCTGCATCGTCAAGACCGCCGGGGTCGACCTGAGCATGCTCCAGGCCGAGCAGCTGCGCTACACCACCAGCGTGCCGACCTCGACGCTGCGCGGCTTCGTCGGCCCGGCCCGCATCTTCGAGAGCCAGGAGGCCGCGGTCACCGCCATCCTGACCGACCAGATCCAACCCGGCGACGTGGTGCTGATCCGCTATGAAGGTCCCAAGGGCGGCCCCGGCATGCAGGAGATGCTGTATCCGACCAGCTACCTGAAGTCGAAGGGGCTCGGCAAGGCCTGTGCGCTGGTCACTGATGGGCGGTTCTCCGGCGGCACCTCGGGGCTGTCGATCGGCCATTGCTCGCCGGAGGCAGCCCAAGGCGGCACCATCGGCCTGGTCGAGGAAGGCGACATCATCGAGATCGACATCCCCGGGCGGTCGATCCGGGTCGTGGTCGACGACACCGTGCTGACCGAGCGCCGCGCGGCCATGCAAGCGCGCGGCGATCAGGCCTGGAAGCCAGTCGATCGCCAGCGTCCGGTCTCGCAGGCGCTGCGGGCCTACGCCGCGCTGACCACCTCTGCAGCCCATGGCGCGGTCCGTGATCTGTCTCAGATCGAAGTCCAACGAGCTGCGCCAGGCCGCTGATCGCTGAAGCGATGAAACTACAGCAGCGGCACCATCAACAGCGCGACGAGATTGACGACCTTGATCACCGGATTTACCGCAGGTCCCGCGACATCTTTATAGGCATCGCCCACGGCGTCGCCGGTCACCGCGGCCTGATAGGCGTTTGAGTCCATGCCGCCAACGTTGCCCGCCTCGATCGACTTCTTGGCGTTGTCCCAGGCACCGCCTCCAGCGGTCATCGAGATCGCAACGAACAGACCGGTGACGATGGTGCCGATCAGCATGCCGCCGAGCGCCAGCGCGCCTGCCTCATCCCCCATGAGCCATTGCATCCCGAAGCCGACAGCCAGTGGCGCCACCAAGGGCAGCATGGCGGGGATGATCATCTCCTTGAGCGCGGCCTTGGTCAGCAGATCGACCGCGCCGGCATGATCGGGCCTCTCGGACCCATTCAGGATGCCTGGGCGCTCGCGGAACTGGCGACGCACCTCCCTGACCATCTTGGCGGCCGCGTTGCCAACGGCCTCCATCGCCAGGGCACCGAACAGGTAGGGCACCAAGGCGCCGAGCCATAGACCGATGAGCACAGCGGGGTGTTCTAGCGCGAACACCAGCGGCTCGCCCGCAGCGGCCAAGGCATGGGTGAAATCGGCGAACAACACCAGCGCAACAAGCGCAGCCGAGCCGATCGCATAGCCCTTGGTAACCGCCTTGGTGGTATTACCCACCGCATCGAGCGCGGCTGTGACCCGGCGCACCGGCTCATCCATGGCCGCCATCTCGGCGATGCCACTCGCGTTGTCGGCGATCGGCCCAAAGGCATCCAGGGCCAAGACGATACCGGTCAACGACAGCATCGCGGTTGCCGCGATCGCAATCCCGTAGATCCCGGCCAAGGCATAGGCGCCCCAGATGGCCGCGCAGATCATCAGCACCGGCGCTGCAGTGGCCTTCATGCCGACCGCTAACCCTGCGATCACCGTCGGCGCATGACCGCTGTCTGAGGCCCTAGCAATACCACGAACCGGCCAATAGTCAGCACTGGTGTAGTACTCGGTAATCACCAGCACCAGACCACTCAGGAGCAGCCCGATCCCAGCAGCACCGAGCACGCCCCAGCGGCTAAAGAGCACGTCGCCATCGGCGAGACTGAAGCTGCTCGGCAACAACAGCCAGGTCACCGGCACGAAGAGGATGAAGGAGAGGACGCCGGCGATGGTCCAGGCATTGGCCAGCGCTGACAAGATTCGGGTATCGCCAGGCTCGAGCTTGACGAAGAAGGTGCCGACTATCGAGGCCAGGATGGAGACGCCACCGAGCACCAACGGATAGACAATCACGCCAGGCGCCGATTCACAGAACACCAGCCCCCCGAGCAGCATGGTCGCAACCAGCGTCAGTGCATAGGTCTCGAACAGGTCCGCCGCCATCCCGGCACAGTCGCCGACAGTATCGCCGACCTGGTCGGCGACCACCGCCGGGCTGCGCGGGTCGTTTTCAACAAGCCGGTTCTCGGCCTCGCCAACGAGGTCACCCCCAATATCGGCGCCCTTGGTGAAGATGCCGCCGCCGAGCCGGGCAAAGACCGAGATCAGCGAGCCGCCAAAGGCGAGTCCAATCAAGGCGCGCAACGCCTGTTGCTGCCCCGCGAGGTCGCTAGGATCGGACGGTGCCAAGGCCAGATAATAGCCAGCAACGCCTAACAGGGCGAGACCGGCTACCAGCAGCCCAATGATTGCGCCGCCGCGAAAGGCGACCTGCAACGCCATCTCGAGACCGCTGCGCGCTGCCTCCGCCGTGCGCAGATTGGCCCGGACCGAGACACTCATGGCCAGGTAGCCAGCCGTGCCCGACAGGAGCGCGCCAATCAGGAAGCCAACGCCAGTCTCCAGGCCGAGCCAGTGTGTCAAGGCCACCATGACCAACAAGCCGGCCACCGAGATCATCAAGGACTGGCGTTTCAGATAGGCCGAGGCACCTTGCTGGATCGCGCCGGCGATCTCTCGCATCCGCTCATTTCCCTGTGGCTGCCAAAACAACCAGCCGGTCGAGAATGCGACATAGACCAGCGCAGCCAAGGCGCAGAGCAGAGCGAAGATCACACCGAGCGTCATAGCAGAATCCTAGCGACCAGCGGCGAGCGCAATGCCAGCAGCAGACCTGATCAAGCCCAACCCAGAATCAGCGTCAAGCGCCGAGCCAGGCCGCTGGAGTCCTTGGCAATGCAACATCACTCGCTATCCGACCTGCCCCGGAAGACAACAAGCCGAAAGCGCAAGGCTTTCTGGCTTGTTTCACCCGTCGATCCGGTCAGGCGACGCGATCATCTCCCAATCTCAGATCGAGGCTCAGATCGAGGCACCTCAGATCAAGGCGGAGGAGATGGTGACACCGGCCATCACGATGGCAACGATGCTCATTAGCTTGATGAGGATATTCAAGCTCGGGCCCGAGGTGTCCTTGAACGGGTCGCCGATGGTATCGCCAATCACCGACGCACGATGTGCCGGAGAGGCCTTGCCGCCATGATGGCCGGCCTCGATGTATTTCTTGGCGTTATCCCAAGCGCCGCCGGCATTGGAAAGGAAGACGGCGAGCACGAAGCCGGTCGCGAGCCCACCAGCGAGCAGCCCAATAACGCCCGCCACCCCGAACAGCAGACCGACCAGCACCGGCGCGGCGATCGCGATCAACGACGGGATCACCATCTCGCGCTGTGCACCGACGGTGGAGATGGCGACACAGCGTTCGTAGTCCGGCGCGGAGGTCCCCTTGAGGATGCCTGGGTCCTCACGGAACTGGCGCCGGACCTCCTCCACCATGGTCTGCGCCGCGCGGCCAACCGCCTGCACCGTGAGTCCACTGAAGGTGAAGGCCACCATGGCACCCAGGAACAGCGTGATCAGCACCGACGGATTCAGCAAGGTCACATTGTAGTAAGCCATGAAGTCGATCAGGGTCGCATCAGCGGTCGCAACGCTGATCTCACGGCCGACGTCCAGTGTCGTTAGCCCTGAGCTGATCAATTCAATCCGGATCACCTCGATATAGGAGGCAATCAGCGCCAGCGCGGTCAGCGCCGCCGAGCCAATCGCAAAGCCCTTACCGGTTGCTGCCGTGGTATTGCCCCGCGAGTCCCGCGCGTCGGTGCG
>NZ_JBUDPI010000191.1:0-7048 GCF_054919635.1 Halochromatium sp.
TCCCGCAGGAGTTTAACTTCAATCTGTTCTTGCCCGTGCTCGAGGTGGTGCTAAACCAAGCCGGCTACTTTGGCGTTCCGCGCAAAGAGGCCCGCAACCGAGCCGAGATGCTGCTGCGCAAGCTCGACCTCTGGGACCGGCGCGAGACCGAGATGCGCCTCCTCTCTGGTGGCATGAAACGGCGCCTGATGATCGCCCGTGCACTGGTCCATCGCCCACGCCTGGTGATCCTCGATGAGCCAACCGCCGGGGTCGACATCGAGATCCGACGGGCGATGTGGGGCTTCATGCGGGAGATCAACGCCGAGGGCACGACGATCATTCTGACCACCCATTACCTGGAGGAGGCCGAGAGCCTCTGCCGTCACATCGCCATCATCGATCACGGACAAATCCAGTCGCGAACCGATATCGCCACCCTGCTTGGCGAGCTGGACGCGGAGACCTTTGTGCTGAACCTGAAAGGGCGGGTCCGCGAGCTACCCTCGCTCGGCGGCTTCGTGCTCGAGCATATTGACGAGAGCACGCTCGAGGTGCAGATCAACCGCGAGCACAGCATCAACGGCCTGTTCGAGGCGCTTTCGCGCAACGGCATTGAGGTCTTGAGCCTGCGCAATAAGCAGAACCGGCTCGAAAAGCTGTTCCTCGATCGGGTTGAGGCGAGCCGCGGAGCAACGACACCATGAATCAGGTCAGATCCGACAAAGGCCCTCTGGTCGATAGCAACCGCTGGCGCCGCTATCAGATCACCGTCACCACCCTGTTTAGCAAGGAGGTGATGCGCTTTTCGCGCATCTGGGTGCAAACGATTTTGCCCTCGGCGATCACCACCACCCTCTACTTCGTGATCTTCGGCCGTTTGATCGGCGATCGCATCGGGCCGATGGAAGGGCTCGCCTACATCGATTTCATCGTGCCTGGGCTGGTGCTGATGGCGGTCATCACCAACGCCTACAGCAATGTCGTCTCCTCGTTCTACAGCAGCAAATTCTCGCGCTACATCGAGGAGCTCTTGGTCTCGCCAGCGCCGAACTGGGTCATCCTTGCCGGCTATGTCGCCGGCGGGGTCGCGCGCGGCCTCACGGTGGGCATCGTGGTGATGATCGTTGCCGCATTCTTCACCAGCTTCAGCATCCATAACCTTGCAGTGACCTTGTTGATCTTGCTGCTCACCGCCATCTTGTTTGCGCTGGGCGGCTTCATCAATGCGGTCTTTGCAAACAGTTTCGATGACATCTCAATCGTGCCGACCTTCGTGCTGGCACCACTGACCTACCTTGGCGGCGTGTTCTATTCGATCGACCTGCTGCCACAGCCTTGGCAAACCCTATCGCTCGCGAATCCGATCCTGTACATGATCAACGCCTTTCGCTACGGACTGCTCGGGGTGAGTGACATCCCGCTCGGCTTCGCCTTTTTCATCATCGTGATCTTCATCGCTGCGCTCGGCTTCTACAGCTTGAGCCTGCTGAGCCGCGGGGTTGGCATCAAACAATGAGGCAATAACGCCGGGCAGCTTGTGGCCAGACCTTCGCAATGGGATGATTGCAGGGCGTTTCCGGCCAGCGGAGCGATCTTAACCGACCCATGACGACCCGTTTGGGTCAGACCCATCAAGACGGCGCAACACCGGTGCCGCACACCCGCCGCAGGACATACGCCGAGTGGCCAACGCCAAGATTACTGTCCCCTCACCCAAACGCGCCGCACGCCGCCGTCGTCGCGGGCTTGGCCTGTGGGCCTTCTTTTTCAGCACCATCCTGCTCGTCGGCCTATCGGCAGCCCTGGCCTTGGGGCTCTACGGCGTCCACCTCGACAAGATCGTGCGCGAGAAATTTGAGGGCAAACGCTGGGCGCTGCCGGCGCGGGTCTATGCGCGCCCGCTGGAGCTCTATGTTGGCCGCCCGATCTCGCAGGAATCGCTGGTTGGAGAGCTTGAGCGGCTCAAGTACCGCCGCATCGACAACAGCAACCTCGGACGCGCTGGCAGCTTCCATGTCGACGCTGACCGGGTGCTGATCCGGACCCGGCCATTCCAGTTCTGGGACGGCAGCGAAGCCGAGCGCCTCGTCGAGGTGCGGATCGCCGACAATCGCGTCACCGACATGCGCGCCGGCAGCAACGGTCGCGACCTAGCCCTGGTGCGTCTGGACCCGGCGCTGATTGCCAGTATCTACCCCACGCACAACGAAGACCGAGTGCTGCTGCGGCGCCAGCAACTGCCGCCGCTGCTGATCAAAACCCTGCTGGCGGTTGAGGATCGCAGCTTCTACAAGCATCAAGGCATCGACCCCAAGGGCATTGTGCGCGCTGCTTACGAGAATCTGATGGCCGGCCGCACGGTACAGGGCGCCAGCACCCTGACCCAGCAGCTGGTCAAGAACTTCTATCTCACCCAAGAGCGCACCCTCGAGCGTAAGGCCAAGGAGGCCTACATGGCGGTGCTGCTGGACCAGCGCTACTCCAAGGACGAGATCCTCACCGCCTATGCCAATGAGGTCTACCTCGGCCAGGATGGCAGCCGTGCGATTCACGGCTTCGGGCTCGCCAGTCGGTTCTACTTCGACCGCGACCTCGACGAGCTGAACGTGCCACAGATCGCTCTGCTGGTCGCAGTCCTCAAAGGCCCCGGCGAATACAACCCGCGCCGCTCTCCAGAGAAAGTGACCGATCGTCGTAACCTGGTCATCGACCTGATGGCCCACCATCAGATCATCTCCAAGGAAGAGGCCGAGCAAGCGAAGACGACGCCGCTCGGGCTCAAGGACGGCGGGGCCAAGCCGGCTGGCGAGTATCCAGCGTTCATTCAGCTCGTGCGCCGCCAGCTCCAGCGCGACTATCGGGAACCGGATCTGCGCTCCGAAGGCCTGCGCATCTTCACCACCCTGGACCCATTGATCCAGAGCCAGACCGAGGCCGCGATCCGCGAGCGGATGCCGAAGCTGGACAAACAACGACGTCTCGCGCCCGGAACCCTGGAGACCGCAGCGGTAGTGACCTCTGTTGCCCAGGGCGAAGTCTTGGCCATCGTCGGCGGGCGCGACACCGATTATGCCGGTTTCAATCGCGCGCTCGATGCGGTGCGCTCGATCGGCTCGGCCATCAAGCCCGTGATCTATCTGACCGCGCTGGCACAGCCCGAGCGGTTCTCGCTGGTCTCACCGATCACCGACCGGCCGATCAGCCTGCGCGCTGGCGGCGAGCTCTGGAGCCCAAAGAACTACGACCATCGCGTGCATGGCACCGTGCCGCTCTATCAGGCACTCGCCAAGTCCTATAACCTGGCAACGGTCAACCTGGGGCTGCAGATAGGGGTCAACGAGGTCGCCGAGACGCTCCGAAGGCTTGGCGCCGTGCGTCCGGTCAGCAGGGTCCCGGCGATGCTGCTCGGCTCCGCCTCACTCCCACCCGTCGAGCTCGCACAGGTCTACCAAACCATCGCCGCCGGTGGCTTCCGTGCCCCGCTGCGTGCGATTCGGGAGGTGCTCGATGCGTCCGGGCAGCCCCTCAACCGCTATCCGCTCGCCGTCGAGCCCGTGGTCAGCAGCGACGCGGCCTACCTGACCCAATGGGCGATGCGTCAGGTCGTCGAGCAAGGCACGGCCACCTGGCTCAAGCAGCGTTTGCCCGAAGGCATGACCGTTGCCGGTAAGACCGGAACCACCAATGACATGCGCGATAGCTGGTTCGCCGGGTTCAGCGGCGACCGGGTTCTCGTGGTCTGGGTGGGACGCGACGACAATAAGCCCATGGGCCTGAGCGGCTCGAGCGGCGCGTTGCGCGTCTGGGGCGACATCATGGCCAAGATCAGTACCGAGCCGTTGAGCGATGCCGTCCCGGACTCGATCGAGATCGCCAGCGCGTGCGGCCGCAGCGGTATCCCGTTTAGTCGTGGCCATGTCGGCGGCGGCGCCTGCGGTGGTGGCGGAGGGAGTGGCGGTGGCGGGCGGGCGCGACCGAGCGCTAGCGCCGAGCCCGAGCCCAAGCTGGCTCAGGGAGAGCCGGCACCGGAGCCCGAGCCGACCCCACCCCGCCGCGAGCGCAGCGAGCCACGCAATACCAGTCCCTTTATGAGCAATTTCTACGGCAACTGATCTATGGAAAAGCACCTGACCCTTTTGGCGCTCGTCGCGCTTGTGCTCACCGGTTGCGGCTCGATGGAGCGAAGTGGCCCGCCGGCACCGATTGTCGATGCCCAACCGGCACCCCAGACCAGCCCCGAGCCCCCAGCAGCGCCGCCAGCCCCTGAGCCTGAGCCTGAGCCTGAGCCTGCAGCGCCAGCTCCGACGCGCGTCTATGCCTATACGCCGCCGGAGACGATCAGTGACAGGCCGCCTGAGCCAGCGCGGACCGAAACGGCGCAGGCCGAGACAGCGGCAACGCCAACCTCGGCGTCGTCGGCCAATCCGCCAGCGCAGTCGCCAACGCAGACTCAGACCCAAAGCTCCGACCAGTCACAGGTGACATCCAGCGCCCAGACCACGAGTCCAGAGCGCCCGTCAGCCGGACAGACCGCAGCCAGCGAATCCAGTCCTCCGTCACAAGCCGGCGCGTCAGAGCCTGGCGCCTCAGGGACCGCCGGGCCACGACAAGACTCAGCGCCATCGTCGACCGCGCAATCCAGCGATGCTGGAGGTCAATCCGGCGGCGAGCCCGCGGCCCCGCCGGCCCCCGAGGTCGCCAGCGCTGCGTCGCAACCCTCTGGGCTCGCGCCGAGCGACATGCCGCCTGCGGTCGCATCCCTCGCCCAGCGCGCTGAGCAGCAACGTCAGTCGGGAGACGCTGGCGCGGCGGCAGCAACCCTGGAGCGCGCGCTGCGCATTCAACCTCAGGAGGCCTATCTCTGGAACCGTCTCGCTCGGGTGCGCTTGGAGCAGGGTATGAGCGATTCGGCCGCGAAGCTGGCGACACGCTCGAACACGCTCACCGGCGATCAGCCAGCGCTGAAGACCAATAACTGGGAGATCATCGCCACCGCTCGTCGCCAGGTCGGGGACATTGAAGGCGCGGTCGAGGCCGAGCGCAAGGCCGCTGGCGGCTAGGAGCCCCTGATGCAGTTTCGGCGGCGCCCAGCCGGGCCCGAGTCCAAGCCGGAGTCCGAGTCCGAGCCAGAGTCCGAGCCCGAGGCTGCTCTTCAAACCGCTCATGGCGCTGACGCTGCCACCCCAGCCCGACTGCCTGCACTGCAGCGCGCCGTCCGCGAGGCGCTGTCGGAGCGCGGACCCCTCGCCGAGCAGCTGCAGCACTTCCACCCTCGGCCGGACCAGCAGGCGATGGCCGAGCGTGTGGCGGCCACGCTGGACAGCGGTGGCGCCCTCATCTGCGAGGCCGGCACCGGCACGGGCAAGACCTTCGCCTACCTCGTGCCCGCGCTGCTCAGTGGCCGCAAGACGGTCATCTCCACCGGCACCCGCAACCTGCAGGATCAGCTGTTTCAGCGCGACATCCCGTTGATCCGCGCCGCGCTCGGCGCCCCGATCGAGGTCGCGCTGCTCAAGGGTCGCGGGAACTACCTCTGTCGCTACCGGCTCGAGCTGGCCTTCGATGAGCCGACCCGATACCGACCTGAGGTGCGACAGCATCTGCAGCAGGTCCGCAACTGGAGCAGCCGGACCCAGCACGGCGACATCGCCGAGCTCCCGATCCCCGAGGACGACCCGGTCTGGCCCGCGGTCACCTCCACTGCCGACAACTGCCTCGGCCAGGCCTGCCCGGTCTTCAACGACTGCCACCTGCTCGAGGCGCGCCGCCGGGCGCAGGCGGCAGAGCTGGTGGTGGTCAATCATCACCTGCTCTGTGCCGACCTGGCGCTGCGCGACGAAGGCTTCGGCGAGGTGCTGCCCGATGTCGACGCCTTCATCATCGACGAAGCGCATCAGCTGCCCGAGGTCGCAGCCAGCTTCTTCGGCCTCTCGATCAGCGCTCGTCAGCTCATCGAGCTTGCCCGCGACGTGGCGGCGACCGATCGGCGCGACGCCGGTGACGTGCCGGACCTCCCGCTCGCCTGCGATGCACTCCAGCAGGCGGTTGCCGAGCTGCGTCAGAGCCTCAGTCAGGATCTCGGTGTTGAGGACCGCCGCGGCCCCTGGCAACAGATCACGGAGGCGCGCTCGGTCCAGCTGGCCCTCGGTACCCTCGAACAGGCGCTCGATAACCTGGCCGACATCTTGACGCCGATCGCCGATCGCTCACGGGGGCTCGAGCAGGCGGCAGCGCGGGTGCAGGCAATGCGCGCAAGGCTCGACAGCCTGTTAGCCGATGAGCCGGCTACTGAGTCCACACAAGCGGCCCCGGCTCAGCACCAGCATGACCAGCCAGATGATACCAAGCCCAGCCATGGCGGTGCAGGACGAGGCAGCGAGGCCAGCGCGCGAGGCGAGCCCGACAACGCGCTGAACCGGGTGCGCTGGTTCGACCTGCAGGGCCGCGGCTTCCGTTTCCACCAAACCCCGCTCGATGTCTCCGAGGTGTTCCGTACCCAGCGGACCCGGCATCAGGCAGCCTGGGTCTTCACCTCCGCGACGCTGGCCGTTAGCCGCTCATTCACGCATTTCGCCAGTCGCATCGGCTGTGAGGACGCCGAGACCGCACAATGGGACAGCCCGTTCGATTATCCGAGCCAAGCCCTGCTCTATTGCCCAACCGCGATGCCGGAGCCCTCGCATCCTGGCTACACCGCCCGGGTGGTCGAGATCGCGAGCGCGGTCCGAGCGCTCAGTCAAGGCCGCGCCTTCCTGCTCTTCACCAGCCATCGCGCGCTGCGCGAGGCTGCGATCCAGCTCAAAGCGCGCCTCGACTACCCGCTGCTGGTGCAGGGCAGCGCGCCGCGCACCGAGCTGATTGAGCATTTCCGCAGGCTTGGCAACGCGGTGCTGCTCGGCACCTCGAGCTTCTGGGAGGGCGTCGACGTGCGCGGCGAGGCGCTGTCCTGCGTCATCATCGACAAGCTCCCGTTCAGCTCCCCAGCCGACCCGATCTTGCAAGCCCGAGCCGACACGCTGAAGCGCCAGGGCGGCAATCCGTTCCGCGATTTTCAGCTCCCCCAAGC
>NZ_JBUDPI010000192.1:0-7034 GCF_054919635.1 Halochromatium sp.
GCGCGTTGTAGCAGGTATTCAGTTGCGCGCCGGCGAACCAGCGTGGGATCGGCTCTGCAGACTGGTCGAGCACCTGCTCCCAGCGTTGCTCCCAGTGCAGCCCCTCGGCCGCTTCGGCCCAGAAGGACTCAGGCTGCTCGATCGAGCGCTGATAGACCTCCGCGTAGGTTTGCATGATCAGACCCCGTCAGTGGCGATGCTATTGTTGTCGTCGCTGTCTTGGTGGACAGTCCAGCTGATCGCATAATGCCCTGGTCCAGCTGCCCCCTCAACTGAGCCTGTGCAAAGCGCACCGGAGGAATAGATGAATTGGTATCTCGAGGTCTTACGGAAATACGCGGTCTTCACCGGCCGCGCGCGTCGCAAGGAGTATTGGTACTACTTCCTGATCAATTTTCTGATCATTACCGTGCTGCTCCTCATCGACAACCTGTTGGGCACGCTGGATCAAGAGGCTGGCATGGGGCTGTTGAGCGGCATCTATGCGCTCGCGGTGCTCATTCCGGGCATCGCGGTGGCGGTGCGGCGCTTGCACGACAGCAATCGCACGGGCTGGTGGGTGTTGATCGCATTGATCCCGATCATCGGTCCGATCATCCTGATCTTCTTGCTGATCCAGGACAGTACCGCTGGCAACAATCGCTTCGGGCCGAATCCGAAAGAAGCTGGAGCTGAGGTCTAGTGGTTTCGAGGGCTTAGGGCGAACGACGCACGAAGAATGGCAAGGTCGACTCGAGCCAGATAAGCTCGAAATATTCGAAGTGGGATCAGAATTTCCCGAAGCGTTCGATCATAACCCAGTGTTATTGTCAGGCTTGAGAAAGACAATCCTCACCTGGTTTACCCTTAACGCACGCTCGGAGAGATCATCATGGCCCCCATCCTTGCCAGTATCGTTCTAGTCGTGGAAGCCACGATCGCACTCGGTATCCTGCTTGCGATCCCACTCGCAGTCGGATACGGGGCCTTCTCTATGTTACAGCGTCGGGAAGATCGCGGCTGAGGGTCCTCCCTGTCCCCTAGGAACCTGCGTTTGGCTGTATTTCAGGTTCGACTCGCCAGCCTCTAGCCTAAGCTCTTGGGCGGTTGGTGAGCTCGGGCAGCAGGTGTCAGATGCGGCCACGATCAGCACCGGCGATTCCGTCGGCTACCACCGAGGCCAGTAGGCTTCGAGCGGCTCGATGGCAATGCAGAGCTGGCTGATACCGGCAAGCATCGGGGCCGGGTCCGGAGTAAGCCCGATCAGTAGAACGGTCAGCCCCATCAGCACCAGGGACCAGGGCCAGGCTCGCAGGCTCAGCGGCTTCAGTGCCGTGCCGAAGGAGCGCTTCACGCGCCGATCCAGCAGATCGACGCTGGCGACCTCATCCAGCGTCAGATGGGTGAAATAGCCGAGTAGCACAAAGCCACCCGCGAGCCAGGCCAACACCGGTCCAAGGCGCAGCAAGCTATCGGCAACAACGGTCACCGTAAGGGTGATCACGATCGCCATCAGCAACGTGTGCCAGATGCCGCGATGGACGGTCAGCTTCGCGAATGCCCAGCGGAGCGGAAAGGCGATCAGCAACGCGCTTCCTAACCAGATCCCCACCTGCTCGAACAAGCCAACACGCCCGGCGAGCCGGAACGCCACCATAAAGCCAACGACGATACCAACGATGTTGAACAGCCCACGGACGGGTTTTGAGTCGTCGGCATCGATGTCAGGCAATAGGCTTGCCGCGGTACCCAGCACGAACAATGCCTGGGTCTCAACAGCGTTCGACAGCCCTTCGCCATAACTCGCGAAGGCCGCGACTCCAGAGACCAGGGCGCCGACAGTGAGATGCGAACGGAAGTTGGCCATCCGATGTGCGACAGACAGGATGCTCCTGACAGAACAGACCCTAGAGCGCTAGGACTCGCCTGCACTGACCTCGGTCGATGCGGATTGCCCTGTTCGAGCCCGGCGAATGGCGCCGATCCGGGCCTCGCGTAACCGTTCCGGAATCAGCGACTTGTTTGCCGTTGCCTTGGCGATCTCTCCGGCATTGACCGATCGAGCTGCCTCTGCGATCCGACGCATGAGCTCTGCCTGCGGATAATCGCGGTCTTCATAGCCTGTGCGACCCCGGAAGTCGGCCTCGCAGGCAACCAGCATCTGCTCGAAACGGTCAGGACGGCGGAACAGATCGATGCCATCGAACAGATCCTGGATGGTGGCCGCACGCAGCTCGGCAACCTTATGCACTTTGCCATGGAAACGGGCGGTGATCCGCGCCAGATCGCAATAGCGTTTCGGCACCCGTAGCCGCTCACAGACATCCGTCAGCAGCTCGACGCCGCGCTCTTCGTGGCCATGGTGACTCGGCAGGATCTCGGCCGGTGTGTTGCCCTTGCCGAGATCATGACAAAGCGCGGCAAAGCGCACCTCGGGCTGTGGCGAGAGCCGAGCCGCTGTGTCGAGCACCATCATCACATGCACGCCGGTATCGATCTCGGGATGCCATTTGGCCGGTTGTGGCACGCCCCAGAGGCTGTCCAGCTCGGGCAGCAGCCGCTGTAATGCACCGCAGGCGCGTAAGGTCTCGAAGAACACCGACAGGCGCGCGCCCCCGCGTTGCTCGCCGAGCACCTTGCAGAGCTCGGCCCAGACGCGCTCAGGCACTAGCGCATCGACCTCGCCAGCATCAACCATGCTGCGCATTAGGGCCAGGGTTTCATCGGCGATCCGAAATCGGCGCCCATGCAAGCGGGCTGCAAACCTTGCGATCCGCAAGATGCGCACCGGGTCTTCGCTGAACGCCGGCGAGACATGGCGCAACCACCGCTGTTGAAGATCAGCCAGACCGCCGTAGGGGTCGATGATCTCGCCATCCGCGGTCTCGGCCAGCGCATTGATGGTCAGGTCCCGGCGCTCGAGGTCCTGCTCCAGCGTTACGCTCGGCTCGGCATGGACGATGAAGCCGTGATAGCCCGGCGCAGTCTTGCGCTCGGTGCGCGCCAGCGCATATTCATCCTTGGTCAGAGGATGCAGAAAGACCGGAAACTCCTTGCCCACAGGCAGGAAGCCACGCTCTAGCAAGTCATCGGCATCGGCCCCGACGACGACATAATCGCGCTCGTCGACCTCCAACCCGAGCAGTCGATCGCGCACCGCGCCGCCGACGAGATAGTATTCGAGCCCAGAGGTAGCGGGATCAGTCATAGAAACGGCAGCAAAATCCGGTCGACGAGCGGGTTAAAGCTCGGATTATCCTAGAAAGAGCAGTTGGACGGTCGTCAGGGTGCGTCCCGCGCGGTGTCCAGCAAGGCACAACGAGGCGGAATAGTCGTTCTATTCCAACGAGTTGTAACGAAGCTGGGCGCCGCGCGGGGCGCGCCATGGCGGCCGTAGCGAGGTTCACCCATTAGCGGGTAAAGATCGCAGGTAGTCTTAATCTCAACAGGCGCAGGCACTTGCATACACTTCGAAGCGGTCAACTGCTCTTTCTAGGATTATGCCAGCCTTGGAAGGTTCAGCATCACTGATGCGACCCTCGTAGAATAAGGGGCTTCTATCGCACTCGTTGCTCAAACACCGCCATGGCACGTTTTCTTGGCCTCCTGCTCCTACTTGGCGTCGTTCTCTACGGCATCTGGCCCTACTACAGCATCCTGCAGATCAATCGTGCGCTTCAGGACCCTGAGGCAGAGGCCTTGGCGCCCCTCGTCGACCTAGCCGCCATCCAATCCCATTACAAGAAGCGCGTCGAGGGCACCGTTGAAGGACTGCTACCGCGTGGCTCGGGGCACCAGCCCGACGGCCCACACGACCGCCAAGGCGGCGCTGCAAGCGAGCGTCATGCACAAACGGGTCTCCAGCTCGACGCCGATCAGGTACTCGACTGGCTATCCGACAACCTCAAGACGTTGGGTAGCGCGGCACTGGATCAGGCCATAACCCTCGATTGGGCCCGCGAGACCCTGCTTGCTGCCAGCCAGCGCGCCGCCGGTCAACGCCACCGCCAGGCCGGCGCCCAGGGCGGCGCCCAAACCAGCAGCCAGACTGGCACCCGGACTGGCACGAGCTTCATCGAGGCGGTTGATTTCGCCTTCTTTGAATCCTGGGACCGTTTCGTCATCCGCCTTGGCCGTCTGGGTCAGCGCCCGACCTTCGTCATCCTGACGCTGGACGGCACCCAGTGGCGTGTAACCGATATCACGAGCTAACGCTGATCAATCAGCCCTGAGGTAACCCGATGTCCATACGACCCTCTCTACCCCCAGCCTTAGCCAGCCTGACCGGCGTCGTCTTGTTGCTGATGGCGGGTCAGGCAACCGCCTTCAAGTGTATGCCGATCTACGGCAATTGGTGCGGCATCGACCATCCGAGCCGCGGATGGCCACCGCCGGTCGATGCCTTCGATGCAGCCTGCATGCGACACGACCTCTGCACGGCACAGCCAGGCCCTGATACGCCCTGTGATATCCGCTTTGTCGGCGAGCTGCGCAGCATCGCTGCACAGGTGGGCTATCTCCCGCGGCCGCTGCAATGGGCCGAGTACGTGATTCGCCTGAAGTCCGGTGGTCCCTGGGGCGGGATGCCGATGCCGACGCCCGGTGACGCGATGGGCGTGATGTCGAGCCTGGCGACGCCTTGCTGGTAGCCAGCACACACAGGCCGGGCTTAGCTGTCGTCGGCGCCGGTCGTTAAGGGCCCGACGAGGCCTGAAGCATCCGCCCGCCCGGCACGAACATCAACCCGCCATAACAGGCCCGCGCCGATCAGGAACAGCAGCAGGATCGGCAGCAGCGCAAGGCGCGGGTCACCCGTCAGCACCGCCGCCGTGCCAACCAGGAAGGGTCCGAGCACGGCGGCAAACTTGCCCACCATGTTGTAGAAGCCGAACAGCTCGGCGGTCTGACCAGCCGGAATCAGACTTGCGAACAGCGCCCGACTGAGGGCTTGAATGCCGCCTTGGACCAGCCCAATCGCGATCGCTAGTCCATAGAAATGCTCTACCCGGCTCATCTGCGAGGCGGCGCCGATCACCAGCACATAGACAGCGATCGCAAGCAGGATCGCCGGCTTCGGCCCGAAGCGAGCGCCCAACCGCCCAAAGACCAAGGCTGCTGGAAAGCCAACGAACTGGGTAATCAGCAGTGCGACCATCAAGCTCGAGCTCGGGAAGCCGAGATCCAACCCGTACTTCACCGCCATGAACATCACGGTATCGACGCCGTCGATGTAGAACCAGTAGGCGAGCAGGAACAGAAAGCTGTTCGGCAGCTGACGGATCTGACGAAAGGTCAGCGCCAGCTCGCCGAAGGCACCGCGGACTGCGGCTCGAAACCGACGCCGACCCAGCCCCGTGCTTTCCGGCACCCACAACAGCAAGGGCAAGGTAAACAACGCCCACCAGATGGCGACACCGAGAAACGACAAGCGCACCGCGGCGCTCTCATCAGCAAGACCGAAACGCTCAGGCATCAAGACCAGCAGCACGAAGAACGCAAACAGCAGTCCGCCACCGAGATAGCCCAGCGCGTAGGCCAGCGATGAGGCGCGCTCGTAATCCCGCGGTTCGGAGACGTCGGTGATCAGTGCATCATTGAAGATGTTGCTGCCGAAGAAACCGAGCAGCCCGGCCAGGTAGAGCAGCAACGCCAGCTGCCACTGCCCCACGTCCACCCAAAACAGACTCCCGGTTGCCAGCAGACCAAGCAGCGTGAAGCCGAGCAGGAAGCGTTTCTTGGCGCCAAGCTGGTCGGCCAGCGCGCCCAGCACGGGAGCACTCAGCACCAGGATGAGGCTGGCCGCGCTGCTAGCGTAACCGAGCCATTGGGTACTCTTGGTGTCAGACAGCTCGCTGGCCCAGAATTGGCTGAAGAAGACCGGAAAGAAGCCCGCGATGACGACCGTCGCGAAGGCAGAGTTCGCCCAATCGTAGAAGGCCCAGGCCAACAGGGTACGACGATTGGAAGACGCCAACATTAGCTGCATCTGCTCAACTGTACGGGCTCCCAACTCAGGCGTCGCCGCCAGCAATCAAGGCCATGCGCACAAGCTCGGCGAGCGAATCGGCGCGCATCTTGTCCATGACACGCGCCCGATGCACCTCGACGGTCTTGGCACTGACGTTCAGGGCCGAGGCGATCTCTTTGTTCGATTTCCCGTCGGTCACCATCGCCATGACCTCATGCTCGCGTGGGGTCAGCTCGGCCAGTCGAGCCGCGATCTCAGCCCTGCGCGCATGCAGCGCACGATGCTGCTCGCCATATTCGAGGGCCTTGCGGATGCTGTTCAGCAGCTGCTCATCGTCGAACGGCTTCTCGATGAAGTCGACCGCGCCCGCCTTCATCGCCTTCACGGCCATCGCCACATCGCCATGACCGGTGATGATGATCACCGGGATGCGGATCTCACGCCGGCCCAGGTAGTCCTGCAGCTCGAGGCCGCTCATCACCGGCATGCGCACATCGAGCAGCAAACAACCGGCACGACCGGGGTAGTAGGCATCGAGAAATGCGTGCGCCGAATCGAAGGTCTCGACCTCCATACCGACCGACTCGATCAGCCACTGCAACGAGCTGCGCATCGCCTGGTCGTCGTCGACCACAAAGACAGTGAGTCCTTTGCTCATCCGTGGGTGCCCTCTGCGCGCGGCCGCTCGATCAGATTGAGGCTGCGGACATCGGCCATGGCAGCCGTGGCTTGACCCTCGGTTGCAGCTGCGTCCTCGAGCGCGATCGGCAGCTCGACCTCGAACAGCGCGCCCGAACCAGGCTGAGATTCGGCGCGAATCGTCCCATCGTGGTCCTCGAGGATGGTCAAACTGATTGGTAGCCCCATACCCATTCCGCTTTCTTTAGTGGTGAAGAAGGGATCGAACAATTGGTCCATGCGCTGCGGCGAGATGCCGGGTCCGTTGTCGTGCACACAGACCAGCGCCCGATCACCAAGGCGTCGCGTGCTGACAATCAGGGCTCGCCGTCCTGGAGCGGTCTCCTCGAGCGCATCGAGCGCATTGCGCACCAGGTTCAGCAGCACCTGCTCGATCTGTACCAGATCG
>NZ_JBUDPI010000193.1:0-7029 GCF_054919635.1 Halochromatium sp.
CCTCGCTCAAGGCCGACAGGGGTAGCCAGAACCCCTCTGCCTCAACCTGTTTGCTCAGGCGCAGCTCGGCCAGGTTGCCTGGGCGTAATACCGATGGGCGCTCTGGACCGCGAGCAGGCTCGTCGATCGCGGCTTGCGGAAGCGCTTCCACCGCTTCTCGATCGTTTACTGAGGTCTCCAAGGTCCGAACTCCGGAAGTCTCGGTTGCTTGCTCAACGGGCTGCTTGAGAGAGGGTCCGACAGGATCGAACAAGGCATCGACGGTGCGACTCGCGCCAACTCGCAACGGAATGATGGCCCTTAGCTGCGTGGGGACGGTGTCGCCGTCGATCTCGAGGTTGTAGCGCTGATCGGGCTGCAGGGCCTCCAGCAGCGGACCGGCGACACCGATACGGATCTCTGGCGTCGCGGTTTCTTGGACTCTCAGCACCGGTTGGCCAGCGCTCAGGATGGTTCCCTCGTCGGCAGTGCGACGGATCACGGTGCCGTCAAAGGGCGCGCGCAGCTCGGTCTTGCGCAGATCCAGGTCGATGCTGGCGATGCGTGCCTCGGCCAGCTGCAGCCGAGCGCTGGCGGCGCGGGCACCTTCGCTGGCCTCGTCGAGATCCTGGCGCGTGACCGCGCCGTCCTTGACGGAGCTGCGATAACGGTTGGCCGTCACCTCAGCGAGCGCAAGATCAGCCTCAGCGCTGGCGAGGTCTGCGAGGAGCTCGGTGCGCTTGGCCTGTAGCAGGCTGGGGTCGAGTCGGGCGAGCAGCGCCTCGGCTGCGACTCGATCCCCTTCCCGCACTCGCACTTCAATGAGCTGCCCCGGCCGCTCGAAGCCAAGCTCGGCGCTACGTCGAGCCTCCACGCGGCCGACAAACACCTGCTCCAATGGATAGCTCGCCTGTGGCTCGGCCTTGGTGACCGTCACTATCGTGGTCGCCGGCTGGTCCAGGTCGAGCACTTCTGCTTCGGCCAACGCCAGGGGTTGTGTGCTGAGGGCCGAGACGATGACAAGGATCTGATACGCCCTGAGCGGATGTGGTCCAAGCTGATACAACCCAAGCGGATGCAGACCCCGCCGGGGTCTCCGGCTGGATGAACGCTGTAAACGCCCCGGCAACGATTGCTCCATGTGACTCACCGATTATCAAAGCCAACGAAGAGTCCCAGCACGAAGACCGCGTAGAGGCCGATGATCGTATGCGACAGGATTGGGCTGAGGATCGTGCCGGAGCGCATGAAGAGCCAGCCCCAAAGCAGTGACGGCACAGTGACCATCAGCGCGACGACCGGGTCAAGATGCGCATGCAAGACGGCAAACAACAGGGTCGTGACGATGTTGGCGGTCCATTGCGGAGAGCGAACGGCGCCTTCTAGGAAGCTTTGCAAGGGTGCCTGGATGGCGCTGCGGCTGCCGATCTCTTGAATCGGCGTGGTCATGATGTAGAAGGCGATGCCAAACGCCATCAAGCCGGCGCTGGTGACGACCTCGCCATTGTCGAGCACCCAGAACTCGAATAGAGGTCGCTGATCGGCCCCGATGCCCAGCAGCACGCGCAGCACGAACAGCTTGCCGAGCGTGATGAATGCACAGAACCCGATCGACCAGAGGATCGCCTCAGTCAGGTCGGACCGCGAAAAGCGCCAGGTCAAACCAAGCCTGGCTGGCGGCAGACCGGTCCACCACATGATGCCGAATGCAGTCAGCACCAACGCCAACAGGCCAACCAGCGGACCGATGTCCAGCCCACCCGCCCGCGCGACATCCTGTACCGGCTCCAATGCCAGCGTGAACAGGCTAAAGACGGTCAAAACGGCAATGATGAAACGCCCCGCCACTGCGCGTTGCTGTTCGCGCGCAACCTTCTCGCGAAGGTAAAGCACCCGCTCGCTCACATCCGAGATCACCGCGATAACGCCCTCGGTATGCCCGTCGATTTGTGAGCTCAGCCGGTTGGTGCGGACCGTGATGAAGCGTTCATTGCCGTCCAGGGCCAGCACGAGATCCTGCGTTTGCGGCACGCCCGGGTTGTAGATGGCGGCCAGCATGCAGTCGTTGAAGTCATCGAGGCCGTCGCGAGCCAAAAAGACCTCGGCAAAGAGGCGGTCTTTGGCCGTTGCAGCATCGAGCCCGAAGAGCGCTTCTGCAGCAGGATTGATGAGTAAGATCGTCCCATTCGGATCGATCGCCAGCAGGCCATCTCTCAAACTGCCCAGCATGTCCGCGGACATCGACGGCGGCAATGCGCGCTTGTTCTGACTAAACACCGCTGGGACGGCCTTCCTACAATGATTGCGCTAGGCCGCGATTATATCCCGCAGACCGCTCGTCCGAGGCACCTCTAGATGCGGCCCAATTGAGCGGATGCGCAGCTCAGCAAGGACATCTGCGATGCATGATCCACCAATGATCCGTCGATTAGGCTGGGGATCGACAGTCCCACCAAGGGCAGCCGATCAATCGACCAGTGCATCAACGCGATCGAGCGTCTCCCAGGGTGCCTCAAGGTCAACACGCCCCATGTGGCCGCAGCAGGCGAGGCGGCGGTAGAAGCCTTGCATGTGCTCGCCGGGTAGGTGCCGCAGCCGCAGATCGCGCACGATGGCACCAACCCGGAAGTCGAATGCCCGGGTTAGCCGCCGCGCGATCTCAGCGTCATCGATCTTGCCGCTACCGTAGGTCCGCACCCGCACGCTCACCGGTGCCGCAGCGCCGATCGAGTAGCTGAGCTGGACCTCGCACTCCCCGGCGAGTCCGGCCCCAACGACATTCTTCGCTGCCCAGCGCGCTGCATAGGCACCAACCCGGTCGACCCGCAAGGGGTCCTTACCGCTCAGTGCTGCGCCACTGTGGCGCGCATACTCGCCGTAGGTGTCGATACCGGTCTTGCGCCCAGTGAGACCCGAGTGCACCGCCGGGCCACCGCCGATCACCGGCCCTTCCGGATTGATGAAGAATGTGGTGTCAGTGTCTGGGTTGATCGGCGCCTCGGCAAGCACCGGCTGCAGAACCCGCTCCATCAGGTTGGCCTGTAGCTGTTTGAGCCCCGGCGACTCGATATCATGCTGACTGGTCTCCAGCGCGACGCTATGGATTCGTCTTGGAATACCGTCGGCGAACTCGATGCCGACCTGCGTCTTGGCGTCCGGCAGTAGGTAGGGTAAGTCCTTCTTAACCTGATCGCTGCCCAAGGTCTGAACAATGCGATGAGCAAGCGTTACCGGGAGCGGCATCAGGGCTTCGGTCTGATCGCAGGCGTAGCCGAAGACGGTGGCCTGATCCTTGACCGTGACCCGCCCGAGGGTCTCATCATCCATGGTGTCGAGATCGAGCCGGCGGAAGTCGCGGTCGGTATGGTCCATGAAGCTGGTCATGATGGCGCAGGCATCGGCGTCGAAGACGTCGCTCGGATAGCCGACGTCACGCATCACTGTTCGGGCAACATCAGTGATGGCGATACCGGCCTCAGTCGCATAGTGAGCCGAAATGAAGAGGACGCCGCTCGCGACCGCACACTCTGCGTTGATCCCGGCGTTGGGGTCCTGCCTCAGCACATGGTCGACGATCGCGTCGCTCACCTGATCACACAGCTTATCCGGATGTCCGGCGGTCACCGACTCGGAGGTGAAGATGAAATCATCGCTCATGTGTGCACCCGATTATCAAGTGTGTAGGCGGCTGACCAACCCGGCTTGGTCGCCTCGTTCACGATCAGCGGCAGCAGCACGCCAGCACCGATCGCGGCGAGATCCATCCAGCCCAGTGGCGTCGTCCCGAGCAGCCGACGCGCTCCGGGCACCAGGCTGACCACAACCTGCAATGCCGCCATGCCGAGGACCGCGCGTGTCAGATGCTTGTTGGGCTCCAATTGCTCGCCGCCAAACACATTCCGATATTTGCTGCGCGAGCTGAGCGCATGGGCAAGCTCATTGAGCACCAGCGTATTGAAGGCGAGTGTGCTGGGCAGCGGACCCAAGCCATGCTTGCGCATGCCATAGATGAAGGCGCCCATGGTGCCAACGCCAATGACACCAGACTCGAAGAGCATCCGCTTGAGGTCATCACCTGCAATGACCGGCTCGTCGGGACTGCGTGGCGGGCGCTGCATGATGCCTGGCTCGGCCGGCTCCATCGCCAAAGCCAGTCCGGGGAAGATGTCGGTGACCAGATTGATCCAGAGCAGCTGCATCGGGTTCATCACCTCGCCCCAACCGAGCATCACACCGCCAAGCATGACCTCGATCTCCGTCAGATTGGTCGAGACCATGAAATGGATCATCTTGCGAATGTTGTTGTAGATGGTGCGCCCCTGCCCGACCGCGATGGTCATGGTGTGCAGGTTATCGTCCTCGAGCACCACGTCGGAGACCTCACGCGCGACATTGGTGCCGGTCTTGCCCATCGCTACGCCGATATCCGCGGCCTTCAGTGCCGGGCCGTCGTTAATCCCGTCGCCGGTCATGGCGACCACCAACCCGGCCTCCTGCAGCGCGCGGACGATCTTGAGCTTGTGAGCTGGGCTCACGCGAGCGAAGACATGGGTATTGCGCACCAGACCCGCGAGCAGCTCCGCGTCCATCTCGTCGAGCTTATGCGATTCCAGCACTTGCAGCGGCTTATCGCCAGAGAGCCCAAGCTGCTTGCCGATGGCCTGCGCGGTCGCGCTCTGATCGCCGGTAATCATGATGGTCTCGATACCCGCAGCATGATACTCGCGAATCAGCTGATCCATGCCCGGGCGCATCGGATCGGCCATCCCGGCCAGCCCGAGCCAGATGAGGCCGTCGAGATCGCTGGGTATCGATTCAGACGAGACCTCGAGGTAAGCCACCGCCAGTACCCTAAGGGCGTTTCCAGCCATGCGTTGATTAGCGAGCGTGATCGCTTCGCGCTGACTGTCTGACAGATCGACCCGTTCACCGCCTTCGAGCGCCTGGGTGCAGAGCGCGAGCACCTCATCCGGGCTCCCCTTCACGGCGAGCAGATACCTGTCCTCACGACTCGGATGCAGGGTCGCCATGTAGGGTCGACCCTCGGCCCGGTAACGCGTCTTCAGCTTCGGCTGCTCATCGCGCAACGCCCGCACGTCGATGCCGGACTCCACCGCCAGCTCGACGAGTGCGTTCTCGGTGGCCGAGCCATCGTAGCTCCACTGACCTGGTGCCCCCTTGAGCTCGGTCTCGCTACAGAGCGAGACCACTTGCATCAGCCGCACCAGCTCCTCGCTATTCAGCGCATCGAGCGCTTGCCCCTCATGATCGGTGACCCGATGCTCGGCCACCTTCAGCGCCTCACCGGCAACGTGCAGCGCAACAACCGCCATCCGGTTCATGGTGAGGGTGCCGGTCTTGTCCATGCAGAACACCTGCACCGAGCCTAAGGTCTCAACGGCATCGATATGGCGTACCGCGACGCTGCGCTTGCGCATATCGCCAATGCCCATCGCCAAGGTCGTGGTTGCGACCGCGGGTAGCCCTTCTGGGACCGCTGCGACCGCCAAAGAGACCGATGCCTTGAGCATCTCCAGCCAGGCGTAGCCGCGCAGCACGCCAACACCGAAGACGCCAGCGCAGACTCCACCCGATAGCAGGGCCAACTGGCTGCCCATGCGCCCGAGCTGTTTCTGCATCGGCGTTTCGGGCGTCTCGGCCTCGCCGACCATGGTCTGGATCTGACCCAGCTCGGTTGCGGCGGCCGTCGCGACGACCAGGCCTCGGCCGTTACCACCCGTGACATGGGTACCCATGTAGGCCATGTTCTTGCGGTCGCCGAGCGCTGTGTCGGCCTTCGCTGTGAAGTCAGCGTCCTTCTTCACGGGCAGACTCTCGCCGGTCAGCGCGGACTCGTCGACGGTCAGCCGATGCGCGCGTAGCAGTCGCAGATCGGCGGCAACATAGGTACCTGGCGCCAGCAGGAGCACATCACCGGGCACGACCTGCTCGACCGGGACCCTGACGGTGGCGCCATCGCGCAGTAGCTTCACCTCACGCACGCCAGTCTGCGAGAGGGAAGCGATGGTGCGCTCGGCCTGGCGCTCGGTGACAAACCCAATCACACCGTTGATCATCACCACGCCGACGATGACGCCGGCATCCAGCAACCCACCCGTCAGCACCGCAACGACCGCCGAGACGCCCAACAGCCCGACCGGCAGACTGTTGAACTGGGTCAGGAAGATCGAGATGTCCCCGCGTTTGGCGGCTGCCGTCAGGCTATTCTCCCCATAGCGCTGCAGCCGTGCATCGACCTCGGCCCGATCGAGTCCCTGCTCCACCGAGCCCCCGAGACGCTGCAGCACCTGCGTCAGGTCCATCGCGAACCAGGGCTCGATCGGCTGCGTTTCCGTGCCGCCTGCCGCTTGGCTCGGGGACGCCCCGGCAACGAGGGAGAGACGGGGCCGGAGCCTTGCGAGCGTAACCGGTACCGTCGCCAAGCCTCCTGCGAGCGCGCGCAGCGGAGCAGCAACGCCGTCGAGCACCGATGACCCCGCGTTGTTAGCCGCAGATGACGGTCGATCGGACTCACCCGGACCCGCATCGCGCCGCGCAGCTCGTGCACCCCGCCGCGTTTTGCTAGCGGTTGGACGAATTCCGGACGCATCGCTCGGGAGCATCTCGGCAATGGCTTGGCGCAGCTGCTCGAGCGAAAGCTCGTCGCCAAAGAAGACCAGCACGCGGCCAGTCAGGGTGCTAGCGCGCACCTGCTGCACGCCTGTGAGTGCCGTGAGGCGCTCCTCGAGCAGCACCTTCATCGACTCCGAGCGATAGAGACCACCAACCGCGAGTCGCACTCGCCCCTCGCCTGCCAGATGCACCAGTGCGACAGTCGGCCCAGCCCCGGCCCATCGATCCTCAGCGTTTGCGCGCATAGTCAGTCCCGCTTGCTGGTTTGCCAACAGCATCGATGCGCGATACCTCAGTGCAGCGATGACCCCTCGAGCTTAAACCGAACGGCATTGCCTCGTACAGCTAGCTTAGAAGTCAGTCCGGCTCAAGGAAACCCTGATACTGAGACTGGCTGTTGAGAGTGGCTGTCTAGAC
>NZ_JBUDPI010000194.1:0-6944 GCF_054919635.1 Halochromatium sp.
ACCAGCTCACGGCTGCCGATCCGCCCGTTAGGATACTTTTCGGAGGGGACTCAAGGGTTTACCAACATGTCAGAAAAGGATTGTGCTCGCTGTGGTCCGCCGCCGGCATCTAGCAACGGGCCTGGTCGGCTGTTTATCTGGCCACCGCTTGGACACACTGCGCATAAGCTCAAGGCCGCGCTCAAAGACAGCTCGATGTCGGTTGCGGATATCCCAAGCCAGCCGGGCTTGGTGGTTGCTGTCCATTCCGATGAGCAGAACGACCTAGCGATCTTGCTCGATGAGCGTCTTACGCGGGCCGAGAGCCGCGATAGTCGCGCCCTCTTCGTGGCGGGTGATGAGGAGCCCGGCTTCGCCCAATTGGGTCAGGTTGAGAGCCTGGAGACCTATATCGCGCGTTGTCGCGGTGGCTGGCTGCAGGCGCTACTGCATGCGCAGCGGGTCACGACCCTATTCCAACCGATCTTTCATGTTGCTGAGCCGGGGCGGGTGTTTGCACATGAATGCCTGCTGCGCGGGCTCGATGACGAGGGTGGTCAGGTGCGACCAGACCTGATGTTCGATCTCGCAGCGCGTGCCGATCTGATCTTTCCACTTGACCGACTTGCCCGCGTCACAGCGGTTGCCAATGCAGCGGCGCATCAGATCGAAGGCCATATCTTTATCAACTTTACTCCAGCCGCGGTTTACGACCCCATCAACTGCCTGAGGACAACCCTCGCTGCGGTCGACGCGCCGGGTCTGCAGCGCGAGCGCATCGTCTTTGAGGTGATCGAGACCGAACGGATTGGCGATCCTGATCATTTGGCCAAGGTGCTGAGCTACTATCGCGAGGCCGGTTTCAAGGTGGCCCTCGATGACCTGGGCGGCGGCTACGCCGGACTGGGTCTGTTGCCTAGCCTGCGTCCCGATTTCGTCAAGTTGGATCGCTCTCTGGTCGACGGGGTGAGCGGTAACTTGGTGCAGTCGGTGGTGGTCGAGCGCGTCACCCAGTTGGCACACGACCTGGAGATCGGCGTGATTGCCGAGGGTGTTGAGCAGGCCGAGGACCTCGACTGGCTGCAGGCGCACAACATCGACTATGTGCAAGGTTTTCTGCTCGCACGACCGGCGCCAAAGCCGTATTCCCCGACGCCAGCATCTGGTGTGTAGGCAACGCCCTCAATCTGACCAATCCTGGTGCCAGAGCCTGCCCAATGCCTGCCTGTAGGCGTTCGCGATCATCAAGACATTCGATGATCGGCGCCTCAGCAGGGCAGCGTTCATGCGCTCTGATTGCGCATCTCTGGCAACAGGCCGATCAGGCCTGCGGGGAGTCGAGGGAGGGCGCTGATCAACGAGACCACTAGCGCCGCAGCGTAGGGCACGGCTTGTACCAGTAGCACCGCTGCCCAGACTCGGACGTCGATCATAAAGGCATCTGGGCGTTGCAGGATAGCGAAGGCTCCGAGCAGAAAGGCGCTCAACAGCAGCGCTTCCTCCCGCGCGTCGACCAATGCACGGAGCACTGCCGCTGACGACGCCAGTTTTGGCGTGCGGAAGAATCCGAGCTTGCCGGAGACGACTCCGGCCCAGGTTGCGCGCGCGACGGTGTGCGAGAGCGCGAGTCCAGCCAAGCCGGCGGCGAGTGCTTGGCGCCAGGTCGCATCGACACGGCGACGATACAGCACCAGGCTCTTGATCATCTTAAAGCCAAAGAGCACCAACGGTATCAGCGCAATGCTCATGTAAGGTGGCGTTACCCGCAGTGGAGCGGCGACCATCGCCACCGTCCAGGCGAGTGCGGCGAAGTTGAACACGAGATTGAAGCCATCGGCGAACCAGGGCAGCCAGCCAGAGAGGAAGTGCCAGCGCTGCCCGGCGCTGAGTCGAGCTCGGCCCAGGCCGAGCAGTTCACGGCGATGCGCGATCAAGACGCGCACGGCCCCATAGGCCCAACGAAAGCGCTGCTTCTTGAAGTCGGCAAAGGTGTCTGGAATCAACCCCCGACCGTAGGTTGCTGGGATATAGAGGGCCTTGTGGCCCTGCTCAAAGAGCCTTAACCCAAGCTCGGCGTCTTCGGTAATGCACCACTCGGCCCAACCACCGACAGCCACGAGCGACTCGCGTCGGATCATGGTCATGGTGCCGTGCTGGATGATGGCATTGCGCTCATTGCGGGTGACCATGCCGATGTGGAAGAACCCGCGATACTCGGCTAGGCACATGGCCTTGAACGCATTCTCCTCGCCGTCGCGATAGTCCTGTGGCGCCTGAACGATGGCGACCTCATCGTCGAAGAAGGCCGGAATCAGGTCGCGCAGCCAGTTGGGACTGACGAGATAGTCGGCATCGATCACGGCGATGATGCCAGCCTTCGGGTCGGTCTCGCGTAGCGCGAAGTTGAGCGCGCCGGCCTTGAAGCCAGGGAGTGGGCTGACATGGAAGAAACGAAAACGTTGGCCATTCGGCTTGCCTTTCAGCAGCAGGCGCCGATTCAGCTGTGCGCAGTGCGCGCGGATTGGCTTCCAGACCGCCGGATCTTTGGTGTTATTGTCTACCACCAAGACCTCGAAACGCGGGTAATCCAGGGCCGCGAGCGCATCTAGCGTCTCGATCAGCAACGCCGGAGGCTCGTTATAGGCGGGCACATGCAATGAGACCATCGGCAGCCACTCGTCTGGCACCTGGCGCCGCGGAAAGGCACGACGCCAGCGCTTGAGCCAGAGCGATTCCGCCCACTCATGGGCCTCGGCGGAGATCAGCACGAGGACGCCGATGCCGCCAACCAATAGCAGCACGCCGACTGCAGTGGTCAGTGGGGTCATGTATTGCTGGGTGTAGTCGTAGACCAGCAGCACCGCCGCTGTCGAGGCGGCATAGGTGATGAGCGCGAGGAAGCCCTTGCCAGAGGAAGACAGGGTTGCGCTGTCGCGGTAGAGCAGCAGCAGCAGGAACACCGCCATGCCGATCGAGAGGGCGGCGAGCTCCTGCCAATTCGGGATGCGGACGACGGGCTGGGTGAGCGGGAATTTGGGCTCGCGCTCGGCGTCGTAGACGCCCCAGTAGGTGCCGATTGCGCCCTCGATCTTGACCTTCCAAGGTTGGTCGAAGGCCTCCATGACGTAGTAGATCACGCGTTCTCGCTCAGCGCGGGCGAGCGCACGGCGCAGGAACCGGGTCTGATTCGCTTGCGAGGGCTCGGCGCCGCGATTGCGCCGTCCATTACTCGGCCAGCCGATCTCTCCGATAATGACCTCCTTGTCCGGGAACGCCTGCTGCACCTGATACAGTCGGCTAAAGGCGTAGTCGACGGCCTTGTCGATCGGCAGGCCTTCCCAGTAGGGCAGCAGATGGATGGCGATGAAATCGACATGCTCGGCAAGCTCTGGATACTTGAGCCAGATATGCCAGGGTTCGGCGGTGCCAACCGGGATCTCGGTGAGCGGACGAATGCGATCGAGGTCACGGATCAGCTCGGCGACCTCGACGTCCTCTCGCAGAATGGCCTCGTTGCCGACAAAGATCCGGACGATGTTGCGATGCGGCTGGCCCAGGATCTCGATCAATCGGTCAAGCTCGGCCTCGTTGGCCTTGCGATCGGGGCCGATCCAGGCGCCAAGCGAGACATTGAGCCCATGCGAGGCGGCAAGCTGTGGCACCTGACCGAGTGGGCCATCAACCGAGTAGGTGCGCACGGCATGGGCCTCGCCTTGCAGCAAGGCCAGGTCTTCGTCGATCTCGGCGAGCGACGGATAGATGCGGCGTCCAGGATCTTGGTCGTCGCGCATCGGTTGGAATGAATAGCCTTGGATGCGAGTGGGCCAGGGCGGCTCGACCGAGGGACGGTTCATTATTGCCCAGAGCGCGAGACTGAGACCAGCAATGAGGACCGGGATGATGATGGAGACAGACCGATTCATCGCTGCGACCTTAGGGGCAGATCTGTTGGGGCGGGTGGGGCTTCAGCTTCCCGCGATAAGCCGCGACGTCGGCGGCTTTGTCGGCGGCGACATCGGGTCAAGCGCCTGCTGGCTGGTCGTGGCCAAGGCGGCCAGTGCGTAGAGTCGCGCTTCGCTCGGCGCGAGCAGCCAACCATCGACCGTGAGGAGCGGTGCGGCGACATACTCGTACTGGATGAGCGAGACGAGGGCCTTCTGGAGCTCGGGACTGTGCACCGGCACCCTGCCCTGGTGGAGGGCGATTGCGGTCGACAACTGGTCGATCAGCCGGTTCGTATCCTGGTCTTGTGGAAGCTCGCTCAGATAGCGTCGGCCGAGCCAGCCTGCGGCGGTCGGATCGCTCAATGCGGCGAGCAGTGCGCCCGGGCTGGCGCTGGCTGGCAGGCTGCCGCTAGCACTCAAGCGCTGGCCCACGCCGCCGGCGACGTTATCAACAGCGCTTGCCGAAGCCAACCTGGAGACGACAGCCTGCGCGGCCTGTGGGCTCGAGACCAGTGCCAGCGCACCGGCGATGAAGGTGCGACGGTTGATACTCATGCGGCCTGTTGCTCGAGGTGATCGGCGAGCCGGTAGGCAAGCGCTAGGATGTTCAGCGTTGGGTTTGCTGAGCCGCTGGTTGGGAACAGCGAAGATCCGGCGATGTAGAGGTTGTCGAGGCCGTGCACCCGGCAGTGACGATCGACGACTCCACGCCTTGGGTCATCGCTCATCCGGGTTGTGCCCATGTGATGACTGCCGCCAGAGACGCGTGGCTCCCACTGGCCATCGTCGGCGAGTCGGGGGCGCATACGGCCGATGCCGGTCGCGCCGAGCTCGCGGCCAAGCGCATGGATGTTGGCAAGCAGGCTGCGTCGATCCTGCTCTGTCAGGCGCCAGTCAAGCCGCGCTCGCCGCAGTCCTAACGCATCGGTCTGGTCGCTGAGTGTCACACGGCTTTCCGGGTTCGGGGTTTGCTCGCAGGCGCAGCCGATACCCATCCGAACACCAAAGCTAGCGGGCTGGCGCTGGGGGACGGGCTGGCCGTCGAGCGAGGGGTTCGCATTCGCCGACTCGGTCAGGAATGGCTTGGCCGCCGCGAGCATGGTCCGCGACTGGGCAGCGCCCTGATCGGTGCTTACTGCAGGCTCGGCATTGAAGGTCTCGATGACCGACATGGTGAAGGAGGCGGATAGCAGCTGCTCGCGGCGCAGGAAGTCGGCACGCGGGATGTAGCAGACGCGGGCGGTGCGTCCGTCGACGAGGATTCGCTCGCGATAAATGCGCGGCAACCGATTGATGTCGGCGATGACGATATCGGCAAAGCCGCCGAGGTGTGGATGCTCCATGAAGCAACGCCCGACCATGTCGTGCTGATTGCCGAGTCCGCTTGGCATCACATCGCTCGACAGTAGCAAGAGCCGTGGATTCTCGATGCCCCCAGCGGCGAGCACATAGCGCTTCGCGCGAACCTGGTGGCGGAGACCGTTCAGGGTTCTAAGCTCGAGATGGCTGATCGACTGTGCCGAGGGGAGTGCGGCGATTCGGGTCAGGTTGCTATGCAGCAAGACCTGGATGTTGGCGTGACGCTCAAGCTCTCCACGATAGCGCTCGCCAAACCGTGTCGGTGGGCTGAACTGGAAGAATCGTGTATTGAAACGGCCAGCCCGCCAATCGACTAGAGGCTCGCCAGTTGCCTGTGCCCAATAGTCACCGTCTTCGTAGCGCGCTGGCGCGACCTCGACCGCCGCGCTCGCCGCCTCCCAATACGGCTCCAGTGCCTCACGGCCGAAGGGCCAGCCGCTCAATGCGATCCAATCGCGAGACTCGAAGTCGATCGGATCGAGCGGTCGGCAATAACCGCCCCAATGACCGGAGGTCCCGCCAAAGTAGCGCAGCCGTGAGCTGCTGATGGGATACTCGAGTCCGGGCGTCTCCCCTTGGTAGAGGGCTTGGGTCTCCGGCTCAAGGCTGAGGCCGCCGGACTCGATGAGGCAGATGTTGGTTCTGGCACTGGCCAAGCGCCGGGCGAGGCTGATGCCAGCCGGGCCAGCGCCGATGATGGCGAGATCAGCGTCGATACGGAGGTTGTCGTCAAGTCTGCGAGCATCAATGAGCATGCTAGGAGCAGCTCCGGGCTGGGTCGTTGAGGTGAATGACCGGTCAGCTCGCGAGCGTTCCTGAGACGCAGAACCGAGACTAGACCAAAAGCGCCTCGGCCTTGCCATTGGCGGCTCTGTACCACTCGGCCATGACCGAGCGGCCGCGGTTGGCGGCGCGAGCACCCTTAAGAGTAGCGCATTAGCCCCGCCATTGCTGCGGATTTCTGCTATTCAGTCAGTCAGCATCCGGGACGAAGCTCAGCACGTTGCCATTGATGCAGTAGCGCTTGCCGGTGGGTGGGGGGCCATCGTCGAAGACATGGCCGAGGTGGATGCCGGAGCTGGCGCTACGGACCTCGGTACGACGCATGCCGTGAGCGTTGTCGTCATGGTAGGTCAAGGCGCCTTCAATGGGATTGAAGAAGCTCGGCCAGCCGCTCTTGCTCTCAAACTTGGTGTCGCTGCGAAACAGCGGTGCGCCCGTAATCGGGTCGACGAAGACACCGGGGCGCTTCTCATCCAGATGCGAGCCGCTGAATGCGCGCTCGGTACCCTGCTCGAAGGCGATGCGTTGTTGCTCCGGAGTGAGTATCTGGAAGCCGAGCCACTGCCAGAAGCGCTCTTGATCGCCCTGGTAGCCGGTGTAGCGGGAGACCTCCTTGCCATCCTCGAACAGGACCATGGTGGGGGTGGCGAAGAGGGCCTTCTCCAGTGTCCAGCCTTTCGGTGGACGTGGATTCAGCGTCGTGACGACTGGAACCTCGGAGGACCAGCCATTGAGCACCTCGGCACGGAATTGCTTGCAGAAGGGGCAGTCTTCGGCCTCGAACACGATGAGCTGGCGCTCGGCATTGAGGTCACTGGCTTGCAGGCGCTCAGGCTTCGGCTCGGATGTCCCGTCCTGATCCTGACCTGGATAGGCGAC
>NZ_JBUDPI010000195.1:0-6922 GCF_054919635.1 Halochromatium sp.
GTTTCGGTGGGCCGGTGAGGGTGCCGCTCGGCGCCTCGGTGCCGTCCGGGGCGACATAGTCCTCGAGGTCTTGCTCAATCTGCAGCATGCCGTAGATCGGCGCCCCGAGCCGCCCCTCCATCCCGGCGGTAACATACTCCACCGTCCGCAGGTCCTTGTGATGGATGAGCGGGTCGGCCGGCACCTCGACGAAGCGCCCGAGCTCGGCCAGCGGCACCATGCGCCGCGCGCCGGTGCGCGCTGGGATCGGCAGCTCGCCGAGGCGGTGCAGCTGGCTGCGGGTGGCCAGCGGCAGCTGGAGCTTGATCTTCACCGGCTCCAGCGAGCGATCCTGGTCAATGTCGCCGAGGCTGTAGCCGCCCATCGCCATCGCCAGGTTGCGGGTGATGCTGTCGACGTCGACGCCGTTTCGGCTCGCCTTCTCGTTGTCGACCGCGAAGTGCCAACGGCTGTGCGGCGCCTGCATCCGGTTATCGACGTCGACTACCCCTTCGGCCGCCGCGAACATCTCATTCAGATCCTCGGCGAAGCCGCGCCTTGCGCCGGGCGACGGACCATGGACCTCCGCCACCAGGGTCTGCAGCACCGGCGGTCCCGGGGGCATCTCGACCACGCTGATCTGGGCATCGTGCTCCTCTGCCAGCGGTGTGAGCAGCTCGCGCACCGCCTGGGCGATGGCGTGGCTGCTGCGCTCGCGCTCCTCCTTATCCAGCAGCCGCACCTGGAGATCGGCGAGCCAGGGGTCCTGACGCAGGTAGTAGTGCCGCACTAGGCCATTGAAGTCGAACGGTGCGGCGGTGCCGATGTAGGCCTGCAACGAGCGCACCTCGGGGACACTGCGCAGCCGCTGCGCGAGCTGGTGGGCCGTGTTGGCGGTCGTCGGCAGCGCGGTCCCCTCGGGGAGGTCGATGACCACAGCGATCTCCGGCTTGTTGTCAGAGGGGAGCATCTTCACCGTCACGGCCTTGAGCGGCAGCAGGGCGACCGCGGCGAAGAAGGCGACGATGATGCTGATCAGAAACAGCCAGCGGGCCGGCCGCCGTTCGATCAAAGGCTCGATCAGCGGCCGGTAGGCGCGATCGATCCAGCCCTGCAGGCGCTTCTCACGACTTGCCGAGCGCTCCAGCGCCGCGAGCTTCGGCCGCAGCCGGTAGGCGAGCCAGGGCGTGAAGACGAAGGCGGCGAACAGCGAGAACAGCATCGCCACCGAGCCCAGGATCGGGATCGGGCGCATGTAGGGGCCCATCATCCCGGTGACGAAGCCCATCGGCAGCAGGGCGGCGAGCACGGTCAGGGTCGCGATGATGGTCGGATTGCCGACCTCGCCGACGGCGTCGATCGCCACCGACTTGGCGGTTGCGCCATCGGCGAGCCAGCGCCGGAAGATGTTCTCGACCACCACGGTCGCATCATCGACCAGGATGCCGATCGAGAAGATCAGTGCGAAGAGGCTGACCCGGTTGATCGTGAAACCGAGCGCGCCGGCCGACCAGACCGTCATCAGGATCACCACCGGGATCACGGCCAGCACGATCAACGCCGGACGCAGCCCAATGGCGATCAGCGACAGGACCGCGACGGCCGCGGTGGCGCCGATCAGCGACAGCAGCAGCTCGTTGACCTTGCGATCCGCGGTCTCGCCGTAGTTGCGGGTCACCGCCACCTGCACCTGATCCGGGATCATGGTCCCCTTGAGCTGCTCGACCCGCTCCAACAGATCATTGGTCACGGTCACCCCATTGGAGCCGGGCTGCTTGGCGATCGCGATGGTGACCGCACCAACACCATTGGCTGCCTCGTCCGCCGGATGACTCGGCCCGGTGTAGAAGAAGACTGCCTGATCGGCGCGCTCGGCTCCGGCATCGACCTTGGCAACGTCACCCACGTAGACCGACTGTCCACCCTCGGTGTTGATGACCAGGCGCTCGATGTCCCCAGCGCCTTGGAGGTTTTGGCCAACCGATACCGAGCGCTGAGTCGCTCCTTGCTCCACGCTGCCGGTGCCGCGTCCGGTATTGGCGCTGCGGATGGTCTCGGCGAGCTGATCCCAACTCAGCCCGTAACCGCGCAGCTGCTCCGGCTGCGGCTCGATGCCGATCTCACGCTGGCGGCCACCGACAACGAAGCCATTACCAGTGTTCTCGACCTGCTTGAGCTCCTGCAACAGCTGCAGGCCGAGCAGCCGCAGGCGCGCGTCGTCGATCTCCTCGGACCAGAGGGTCAGTGTCAGCACCGGTACGTCGTCTATGGTCTTCGGCTGCACAAGCCACTCGGTCAGGTTCGGGGGCACCTTGTCCAGGTTCGACTCGATGGTATCGTGCACGGCGACCACGGCGGGATCGATCGGCGTGCCCACCTCGAAGCGCACCGTCACCAGCCCCTCCTCGCGGCGGCTGACCGAGTAAACGTGCTCGACGTCATTCAGCTCGCTCATTAGCCGCTCCAGCGGCTCCACCGCCAGCCGCGCGACCTGGCCGGACGAGGCGCCCGGATAGCGCAGGGTGATGTCGACCATCGGCACCGAGATGTCCGGGTCCTCCTGCCGCGGGGTGGTCAGCAGGCCGAGGATGCCGATTCCCAGTGTCGCTAGCAGCAGCAGCGGGGTTAGCGGCGAATCGATGAAGAAGGCCGCGATGCGCCCGGCGATGCCGCGACCCCGTCCGGTCTCATCTGGACGCTCGTCCGAACGGCCGTCCGGGGTCTCAGTCTCCGCGGCATCGTTGGGAGCGGTGTTGGGGTCGGTCTCGGCAGGGTCATTGGTAGACATGGGCAAACGCAGGGCTCAACGACGGATCATGAATCGGGTGATTTACACCACTGATGGCGGCTATGCACCGACGGCTCCGTCGTTTGCTGAGACGGCTTCCCCCTCGACCGGGTAGCCCGCATCCATCCAGTCCTCGATCCCGCCTGCATACCGATACAGGTCGTTGAAGCCCGCCTGCTCGAGCCGCTTAGCTGCTGCATGCGAGGCATTGCAGTCGAAGTTGGAGCAGTAGAGCACGACGCGGCTGTCCTCGCTTGCACCAAGCTCCCGTATGCGCTCATCGAGTCCCTGGTCTGTCGCAGGCACGTTATGCGAATCAGGGATATGCGCCTTTGCGAAGGCCGCTGGGTCGAGCACATTGACGAGTAAGACATCGTCGCCGCGGTCGATCATCGCCTTAAGCTCCTCTCGCGTTAGCGTCTGCATAGCCATTCCTCCTAACAAGGTTCGAGCGGGTCTGCCGACGGACTCGGTTGGTCTGTCCGTTCGGTCTCAATGGGGTCTGCGCTGATGCGCTCCCTGATGACCGCTCAGCAGAGCGATCAGCGCCGTTGCCTTGTAAGCAAGTCGAGTACCAGGCGCAGAGGGCGCTATGCCCCGCATGCCATTGCGATGGCATTCCGCTGCGATGCCCGCTGCAGATCCCCCGCCCGGTCCACAGAGACGGGTGGCATGTTCGATGCATCCGATGCAAGCGATGCTCAGGGACTCGCCGGCTGCGCCGAGCACCCCAGCATCATCTCTTGTGTCATCGATCATCTTAGGAGGTTAGTCATGAGCTATCGCATCAGTCCCTTTGCTGGCATCACCTTGTCGCTGATCCTGACGGGATCATTGCTGACGGCCGAAGGCTTTGCTGCCGAAGGCATGAAATCGGATGACTCGTCTGCCAGTGCCTCGGCGACCGCAGGATCGACCTCCGACGAGCTGATGGGCGCCCAGGAGACGGTTCGAGAGGCGGCGAAGGTTGTTCAGAAGATCAAGTCCGACCCTCAGGCGAGCGACCTGCTCGACCAGGCCAAGGCGATCTTTGTCGTTCCTGATTATGCGCGGGCAGCACTGGTCGTCGGTGGTGCCGGGGGACAGGGCGTGCTTGTCGCCAAGCATGATGGCGAGTGGTCAGCACCCGCCTTCTACAATATCGGCACCTTTCAGATTGGCGCTGCGGCTGGTGCCGAGGCGGGTGAGGTCGCCTTCGTGATCCTATCCGGTGATCTCCTCGAGAGCTTTGGACAGATGCATAACTTTGCGCTCAATTCGGATACCGGCTACACCGTCGTCGAGGATTCGGAGCGCACACAAACCTCGATCGGCAAGGGCACCGATGTCGCCGTCTGGTCCGGGACTGAAGGCCTTTATGGTGATTTCGCCGCCAGCGTCTCGGACATCTTCTGGGACGAGGGTGCGAACAACGCCTATTACGGTCGTCAGGTGACGGCAACTGAGATCATCAATGGCGAGGTCGAGGACCCGATGTCGCCAAGCCCGCTGCTCAGTGCTGAAACGCCCTGACCCCGAGCCGGCGCCGCGGCCCTTGGGCGCCTATCTGGCGGCAGAAGGGTCCCTCACTGTCAGATCGCCATCGCTGCGGGCCTGGAGGTTGAAGGTGGCTGATTCATCGCAACGGCTTCAACGCCGGGTCCGCTTTCCGTTTCTGGTCTTCTATGGCGTTGGCACCATGGTCGGTGGTGGCTTCTACGCGCTGTCTGGTGAGGTGGCTGGCCGGGTCGGGCTCCATGCGCCGCTGGCCTTCGCGCTCGCCGGGGCGCTGGCGCTGTTGTCCGCGCTGAGCTTTGCTGAGCTCTCGGGTCGGCTCCCGCATAGTGGCGGCTCCGCGCGGTATGTTGAGGAGGCCTTTGGCAGTGCTCGGCTCGCGGCCCTTGTGGGCTGGCTCGTGATCAGCACCGGCGTCGTCTCGGCAGCGACGCTCGCCGTTGCCACCACCGGTTTCCTGCGCGATCTGGCACCACTGCCGAGCGCGCCAACCACGCTGGTGTTGGTGTTGGCCATGGGCGCGATCGCGGCTTGGGGGATTGCCGAGGCGGTCGCGATCGTCGTCGTGATCACCCTGCTTGAGGTGGGAGCGCTGCTGTACATCGTGCTGAGCATGGGCGAGGTGCTCGGCACGCTGCCGGCGCAGGCATCGGCCATCCTGGTTCCGGCCGATCTTAGCGTGGTCGCCGGTATCCTTGGCGCCTCCTTCCTTGCCTTCTACGCCTTCATCGGCTTCGAGGACATGGTGACCGTTGCCGAGGAGGTTCAGGATGTGCGCCGAGCCCTGCCAGCAGCGGTGATCACCAGTCTCGGGTTGACCATGGCGCTTTATGTCGTTGTCGCGACGGTCGCCGTGTTGGCGGTGCCGCCCGCTGAGCTGGCCGCCGCTGACACACCGCTGGCCCGGGTGGTCGCTGAGCAGGGCCAGCTTGCCATCACCGCCATCGTGCTGGTGAGCATGCTGACGGGCATCAACGGCGCTCTGGTGCAAGTGGTCATGGCCGCGCGCGTCGCCTACGGGATGGCCGAGCGCAGGGTGGCGCCGCGCTGGCTTGCGACGGTCAATCCGCACACGCGGACGCCATTACCTGCGACGACGCTCGCAACCTTGCTGGTGCTAGCGCTCGCATTGACATTCGGTCTCGAGGCCCTGGCCAAGGCGACCAGCGCAATCATCCTGGTCGTGTTCACGCTGGTGAACCTGGGCCTGTTACGCATCAAGCGACGTCAACCGGACACGCCGGCTGCGGTCCCACGGCTGCCCCTCTGGGTACCGGTCGGTGGCGCCCTCGCGTCGGCGGCTTTGTTGCTATTTCAGATCAGCCGTTGGTTGACGGCGGCGGCCGCTTGAGGTGATCACGCAAACCGTCTCCGGCTATCCACGCCCAACCTCTTGGAGGAAAACGATGACCACCCGTATCTA
This sequence comes from Halochromatium sp., assembly GCF_054919635.1. Taxonomy (NCBI): domain Bacteria; kingdom Pseudomonadati; phylum Pseudomonadota; class Gammaproteobacteria; order Chromatiales; family Chromatiaceae; genus Halochromatium; species Halochromatium sp. The sequence continues at coordinate 5,685 of NZ_JBUDPI010000195.1, forward strand.
TATCCGCGCTCGCGATCCGCAGAATGGGCGGCGACTGGTTGAGGAGTTGATCGCTGACGGGGTCGATCCGGATGCCTTTACCCTGATCGGCAAGCAGCTTCCGGACGGCCTCCCGGTGCATCGGAGACGCTGGCTCGATGATTCGAGTGCCGCGCTGCGCGGCGCGCTGGTCAGCGCCGGCGTCGTGCTGGCCGTCTCCTTGCTGTTGTTCCAGGTCTCGGAGCCCTGGGCACTGCTGGCGCTGGTCGTCATCGCCGCCGCCATTGGTGGTGGCTGGTGGGTGAGGCGGAATCGCCGCGCCAATCTCCCTCTGTCGGCCCAGCGTGAGGCCATGCAAGGGGGCGATCTGTTGATCGCCGCTGATCTGCCCGATACCGAAGCACCTCGGGTCGAGGAGCGAGTGAGCCAGCGTCACCCGGAGCTCCTGGTGCTTGGACCGGATGCCGGCGGATCGCCACCTTTCCCCTGACTATTGTCTCGGCCCTAGCCCAGAGACGCCATGAATGTTCGTCTGGTCAAGCGCTCCTCGAAATCTGGGCTCGGTTCGAGAACGCTTCGGAAAAGACTTGGCAGTCATGGTCGATGAGGGTTCATTTCGTAAACTATTGAGGAGGTAGTGATAATGAATAAGATCTTTATGCTGCTGATTGCGTCCGTGCTGCTCGTGGCGCCGGCGTTTGGCCAAGGGATAAAGGGTGACGTTGGCGAGCGGCTGGTCAACGACCTGTGGCAGAAGCTCGCAAGCGGCAATCTGGAAGCGCTCGAGGCGATGATGGCCGAGGATTTCCAGGCCGCGCATCAGGACGGTGTCCAGGATCGGTCGCAGGAACTGGCGTTGATCAAGAAACTGGATTCGAGCGACTACAGCCTGTCGAACTTTTCCGTCAGCCGACAGGGCGATGCTCTGCTGGTGAGCTATTACGCTCAGGTGGGGGAGACCATCAGCGGGGAACGACTCAAGCAGCGCGCCCCGCGGATGGACATCTTCGTGAGTACCGATGGAGACTGGAAATGGCTGGGTCACGCCAATTTGGCCGCGATGAAGAACTAGCAGGCGCGGCTATGCTGCAGGGACTGCAGATCGCTGGCCTTCCCGTCCCGCCCTATACCGATGACGAGGGCTTTGGCGTCGCCCGCTGAGGTGGCGGCTCTGCCGCGTCCTGGCGATTCCCCGGGACTGCTCCACTGGACCGGGCGAGACCGGCACCATGCCCAGCTTGACTGTCCGAGAGACCCTC
>NZ_JBUDPI010000196.1:0-6914 GCF_054919635.1 Halochromatium sp.
GACCGGGTCGCCCGGGAAGTGACAGCCGAAGAACCAGAGCTCGGGCTTGATGTCGAGCTCGGCGATGATCTCGCCCTTGCCGTACTCGCCGCCATAGTCGGCGATACGGATCACGCGATCCATCATCAGCATGTTCGGCACCGGCAGCTGGGCATTGCCGGGCCCGAACATCTCGCCATAGCCGCAGGCGAGCAGCTGCTCGCGATCGAAGGATTCGGTTCTACTCATTCTAGGTCTGGTTTCCGTCTCAGTGGGGCGAGGCAGTGGCCGGCAAGCAGTCGTGCAGTCGTGCAGTCGTGCTCAGGGGGCCAGCTTGCGCTCGAGGAAGGGGACGATCTCATCGAGTGCGATCAGCTGCATCTCGGCGTCGCGCCGACCCTTGTATTCGACCTTGCCGTCATCGAGATGCTTATCCCCGATGACGACGCGATGGGGGATGCCGATCAGCTCCATATCGGCGAACATGAAGCCGGGGCGAGCGTCGCGGTCGTCGAGCAAGACCTCGATGCCGACCGCCTTCATCCGCTGATAGAGATCGTCAACGGCCTCGCGCACGCGGAAGGACTTGCCCAACTTCATCGGCAGCAATGCGACCTCGAACGGCGCAATCGTCGTCGGCCAGCAGATCCCGCGCTCGTCGTGGTGCTGCTCGATAGCGGCGGCGACCACACGTGAGACACCGATGCCGTAGCAGCCCATGGTCATGGTCACGGCCTTGCCGGACTCATCAAGCACCACGGCCTTCATTGACTCGCTGTACTTGCGCCCGAGCTGGAAGATGTGGCCGACCTCGATGCCGCGGGCGATGGTGAGCTGGCCCTGGCCGTCTGGGCTGGGGTCGCCCTCGATCACGCTGCGAAGATCAGCGACCTCGGGCAGCGGCAGGTCGCGATCCCAGTTGAGTCCGAACCAGTGCTTGCCATCTTGGTTGGCGCCGGCGCTGAAGTCCGCCGTGACAGCGACGGTGCGATCGACGATACAGGGGATCGGCAGCTCCTTGGGTCCGAGCGAGCCGGGACCGGCGCCGATCGCGGCGCGGATCTCCTCTTCGGTGGCCATGCGCAGTGGACTTGCGACCGGCGCGAGCTTTTCCGCCTTGATCGGGTTCAGCTCGTGGTCGCCACGGACCAGCAGGGCGACCAGACCCTGCTCAGCGCCGGTCTCGGGGTCGGCACCGGCGACGACGAGGGTCTTGACCGTGCGCTCGATCGGTTGACTGAAGCCCTCGACCAGGTCGGCGATGGTCTTCGCATCTGGGGTGTCGACGAGGCGCAGCGCCTCGCTTGGCGCCGGGGCGGCCTCTGCCGGTGCGAGTGCCTCGGCTAGTTCGACATTGGCCGCATAATCGCTCTGGGTCGAGAAGGCGATCGCATCCTCGCCGGAGTCCGCTAGGACGTGGAACTCATGCGAGGCGTTGCCGCCGATCGCGCCGGTGTCGGCCTGTACGGCGCGAAAATCGAGACCGCAGCGCTTGAAGATGCGGCTATAGGCCTCGTACATCCGGGCATAGGTGTCGGCCAACGAGTCTTGATCGACGTGGAAGGAGTAGGCGTCCTTCATCAGGAACTCGCGCGCGCGCATGACGCCGAAGCGCGGGCGGATCTCGTCGCGGAACTTGGTCTGGATCTGATAGTAATTGATCGGGAGCTGCTTGTAGCTGCGCAGCTCATTGCGCGCCAGCTCGGTGATAATCTCCTCGTGCGTCGGGCCGAAACAGAATTCACGCTGATGGCGATCCTTGAGGCGCAGTAGCTCCGGCCCGTAGTGCTCCCAGCGCCCGGATTCCTGCCAGAGCTCGGCCGGTTGCACGGCCGGCATCGAGACCTCAAGCGCGCCGGCGCGGTCCATCTCCTCACGGACGATGCGCTCGACCTTACGCAGCACCCTCAGGCCGAGTGGCAGCCAGGTGTAGAGCCCTGCTGCCAGCTTGCGGATCATCCCGGCACGCAGCATGAGCTGATGACTGGCGATCTCGGCGTCGGCCGGCGTCTCCTTGACGGTGTTCAGCGGAAAATCTGAGGTACGCATGGGCGGTAGAGCTCGGGGGCAAAGCGCCGAAGTCTATCGGCGCAGCAGGGGTTGGACAACAGCCTTGGTCGAGGCGCTGGACTGGCGGCCTCAACCAGCTGATGCGATCGATGGACCAGAGCAGCGCCCGATGCAGGGGCGCAATGCGAGCGCTGGCTCTGGGTCTGGCTTCAGGTTGAGCCTCAAGTGAGCGCCATCAGCTGTCGAAGGCCTGTTCTAAGGCCTTGAGATCCATCGCATTCAGATAGGCCTCCAGGGTATCTGCATCGGCGCCTTGGCGTCCCTCGAGCTGCAGCAGGATACTGTTGCCGATGACCAGCGAGAGCTTGGTCGCGCCGTTCTCCTGCGGCTCAAGCAGCCCGCGATAGCCTTGATGGACATAGGCACCGAGGCCATCGGCCCCTTGCATGAACAATGGGGTTTGCATCAGTCCGCTGATGAAGCCCAGAAAGGGCGAGTTGGCACTGATGGTCATGACAAGCTCTGCGCCGGTTTCGGTTTGCTGGTAGGTGCGGCTCAGGACCTTACCTGTCAGCGCAGCCATGAACCCCGTTGCTTCGGCCCCGGCTTGGTCCGCGGTCCAGCCTGGTAATGGTTCCGGGAATAGTTGGAGCTGCTTTTCGGTTTGCTGTTGCTGGATGTCGATGATGGCAAGGTTCAGCGCCTCGATCGCGACCCCGGTCTCTCCGGCCTCGTAGGCGCGGCGCGCAGCATCGATCTGATCGAGCACTGGGTCGGCCTGTGCGGCGATGGGCGACAAGACCGCGCAGGCGACCAGGATCATCGCCTTCATTCTGCTAGGAGTGGCGGAGCGAGCATGCATAGGTGTGCCTCCGGTTCAATACATATGCTGTCCGCCGTTCACTGAAAGCGTGGCTCCGGTGATGAAGCCTGCCTCGTCGGCGACTAGGAAGAGCACCGCGCGGGCGATGTCCTCGGGCTTGCCGAGGCGTCCGACCGGGATACGGGCGATGATCTTCTCCAACACATTGGCTGGGACCGCACGCACCATCTCGGTATCCACATAGCCAGGCGCGACCGCGTTGACGGTGATGCCCTTGGTCGCACCTTCTTGTGCGAGCGCCTTCGTGAAGCCATGAATGCCAGACTTGGCCGCGGCATAGTTGACTTGGCCATATTGGCCGGCCTGACCGTTGATAGAGCCGATGTTGACGATGCGCCCGAATGCGCGCTCACGCATGCCATCGATCACCGCCCGCGCGCAGTTGAAGCAAGAGCCCAGGTTCGTATCGATGACCCGCTGCCACTGATCAGGGCGCATCTTGTGCAAGGTGCCGTCGCGGGTGATGCCGGCGTTGTTCACCAGCACATCGATGGGACCAACATCCTGCTCGATGCGCTTAACGCCGTCGGCAACGGCGTCGAAATCGGACACGTCGAATTTGTAGGCCGGGATACCGGTATGCTCGCTGAAGGCCTGGGCGGCCTGATCATTGCCACCATATACGGCAGCGACCTGATAGCCGGCATCGTTGAGAGCGACGGAGATCGCTTCGCCGATGCCGCGGGTACCGCCGGTGACCAGTGCTGTTCTCGTCATCTCGCTGTCGCTCCTCTATTGTTTTGCGTGGTCATTGTGCTGCGCACCTGAGCCCAGTCATTTGACTGTGGCCGCACGCCTGTCTTAGTAGCAGGGCATAGTACCTCAGACTGGAGTCGGGTTTCGCGGCGACGCGAGGTTCGCATCGGGCTAGAATGGGGTGATAGAACAAGAACGCTTGGAGGAGTTGCTGCCTTGAGAGACCGCTTTTTCGCGATCATCGTATCCTTGTTGGTTTGGACTCTGGCCGGAGCCCTGTTCGGCGGCCTGTTTATCGGCCTGCATGAAGTATTGATCTTGCTCGGCCTCAGCGGCTGGCAGCCATTGGTGGTCGGCGCTGTGACCGCTGCGATGACCACCGCTGCTTTTTACAGTGCGATGCCCTTGGCCTTGGTCGGTGCCGCAGCCGGTGTCTTGGCGTCGATCGGCTATCTGGTGACCTCTGGTCAGACGATTAGCCTGGCCATGATCACGCTCATCGCTGGTGGCAGTGGTGTTGCAGCTGGGGCCTTCTTTGCGTGGACCGGACGGCGCAATGCGCGGCCATTGGCGGAGACGCTGACCGGGATGCTTGCGGGCTTTGGAGCTGGCTTGGCACTGGTGGTGGTGATGACGACCCTGCAAGTTGCCGTCGGACCCTTCGTGATGGCGGCTGGCGTCGTCGCGATTGTTGGCACGCTGTTCCAGCTTAATGAGCATTGGATCGTTCAGGCCTGCCATGGCTGGCTACCGGACAGCCTGGCGGCGCCGTTGGTTGCGGGGTTGATCGCCTCGGTGGTTGGCGCGGCGGTCTGGCTGATGGCGGGCATGACAACGCCCGTGCTGTTCAGCGGCGAGCGCTCGGTGGTCGATCAGGTCTTGCGCCAGGTGCCCACAGGTGCGCTTGGCGGGATGCTCGGTGGCGCGGCCACCGGTCTGATCCTCGAGCTACTGGGCTTCCGGCTTGAAGATCACGATCTTGTCTAGCGGTCCCGGTCGAGGGGTGGGCCTCGAGCCACCTGCTCCTATCGTGCGGCGACTCGGTTGGTTCGGCACATCGACAAAGGGGCACGGGCGATGACTGACGAAACGGAAAGCAGCCAAGACGGCATTCCGATCCGACGCGCCTTGGAGACGATGATTCGTCTTAGCCTGGTTGCCTTGATGATCGCACTCTGTGTTTGGATCATGCACCCGTTCCTGATCCCGATCATCTGGGGGCTGATCATCGCGGTTGCGGCATGGCCTGGTTACTTCCAACTGCTCCGTCTGCTCGGCCAGCGCCGCACGATCGCCTCCGCGGTGTTTACCTTGCTTGCCCTGGTGTTGCTGATCCTGCCGGTCTTGCTACTCAGTGGCACGTTGGTGGAAGGCGTGACGATGGTCTCGAATTCCATTCATCAGGGTGGTCTCGAGATCCCACCATCACCGGACCTGAGCTCGGTGCCACTGGTGGGGGAAGAGGTCGAGGCGTTTTGGAACCAGGCCTCAGAGAATCTGGAGGAGGCGGTGAAGACGCTCCAGCCGCAGCTGCAAAAGATCGGCGCACGGGTGCTGAGCTTCGCCGCCAATGCTGGTATGGGCGTGGTGCATCTGCTGATTGCGATCGTGATTGCAGCGATCTTGCTGGCCAAGAGCGACGAAGGGCGGCGCCTCTCGGACGCGATTGCGCAACGACTCGCTGGTGATCAGGGACGCCGTTTTGCTCGCCTGGCCGAGTCTGTGGTCAGGAGTGTATCGCGCGGCATCCTCGGGATCGCGCTGATCCAAGCCCTGTTGGGTGGCGTTGGTATGCTGGTTGCCGGGGTTCCAGCAGCGGGTCTCTGGGCGTTGCTGATCATGATCTTTGCGACCATTCAGCTCGGCGCCTTTCCGGTCGTATTGGGGGTTAGCCTCTACATGTTCTACAGCGCCGACATGACCACCGCGATCCTGTTCGCCATCTGGTCCGCATTTGTCGCCTCGCTCGACAATATCCTCAAGCCATTGCTGCTCGGACGGGGTGTGGAGGTGCCGATGGCGGTGATCTTCGTCGGTGCGATCGGCGGGCTGCTCAACGCCGGCATCATCGGACTATTCATCGGTCCGGTGATCCTGGTGCTTGGCTATGAGCTGTTCCTCGCCTGGCTGCGGATGCCGGCGCCGGCAGCACAGGACTGACGACAGGCATCTGTGACCCAGACCGCGATACTGGTGCCGAGCGATGCGCCGATCCAGGTGCGTGCCGGCAATGAGCTCGACAAAGAGGCACTGCTCGCATTCATGGCCAGTGCGTCCGGTGATGATAAGGCCGCGACGCTGGCTCGGCGCTGGCATTGGCAGTGGCATCAAGATCCCCGCCTTGAGGCGCCCGGCTATCGCGGGGTGGTTGCGGTCTGGGGCGGCAAGATCATCGCCAATCTGTCTTGCATGCCTGCCGCCCTCTTTATGGATGCACAGCCGGTCGATGCCTGCTGGCTAACCGATGCGCGGATCCATTGGGGCTGGACCCGGCAAGCCCTAAGGGCATCAGCGCGCGCGGGTTGGCGCAAGCAGAGCCTCTTTCCGGACGGGATTGTCGCAGCACTGGTGGATCATCCCGAAACGGGCGAGCGACAACTGGGTAAGCATGTTGCTGAGGCGATGATGACGCTCCTGTATCGTCGCGGTTTTTCCGATGTGCCGGATGCCGGTAACCTGATGCGTCGGGTCTCCTTGCGCTCGCCACTGATGCGCGGGCTAGGCCCCAGGATTGGTAGCCTGTGCGGGGCCTTTGCTGACCTGTCAATTCGCCTGCCACCAAGGCCGAGCCGAGCCGTCGAGCGTTTTGATGACCCGTTCGATGGGCGCTTTGATCGGCTCTGGCAGCGCGCCTGCGAGCTCTATCCAGCAATCACCCGGCGGGATGCCGCGGTATTGCAGTGGCACTACCGCGAGCATCCGGACACGCAGTATCAGACCCTGATCCTCGACGAGGGCCAGGGGCTGCGCGGCTATCTCGTGTTTAAGGTCTGGGAGCGGAAGGGGCGACAGATCGCCAGGTTGGTCGATCTGCTGGTCTTGCCCGGCGACCGAGAGGCACTGCGGGCCTTGATCTCCGCGGCACTGCGAGCAATGCGTGCGCAGGCTGCGGAGCGGGTGGACTGGTTTGTTAACGGTGGCGATGCGAGTCAGGTGGCACGCGAGCTCGGGTTTGTCCCGCGGCTGACCCGTCATGGTCGGCCTCAGTCGCTCCTGGTCCGGGGCTTGCCGCCGCAGCTCTATGTGACCAGTGGCGATGGCGATGGCGGCTGAGTTGGGGCCTCTGATTTGAGCCAATGTAGCCTCTATCGAAGCGATGACTGGCGCCCTGCTCGGAGCCCTGCTC
>NZ_JBUDPI010000197.1:0-6913 GCF_054919635.1 Halochromatium sp.
ACTTCGAGGCCGTGCTCGCGGTCGATCTCCCTGATGGGCCGACGGCGGGCGAGACCCTGCGACTGAGCGGGCGCTCCGAATTCTCGTTTCTCGACGGCCGTATTGGTCGAATCGTTGACATCAGCTAAAGCGGGTGGCGCAGGAGCGTTTGCGCTGCGGGTCGTATGGCGCCAAGGGCTTTGTGCCTAAGACAGCGCCTCGATCAGCCGCGTCAGCAGCGCTGCCGGCTGATCCTCCTGCACCAGTCGGCACGGCTCAGTCGCTCGAAGGCGCCTTTCCGGCTATCGCTACGCAACGGAAAACGGCGGCGTGCTGACGCGCTGCTGATGCCGACTGACCAGAAGTAGAATGACTGGATCGGAACGATGATACCGAGCGACACTATGACCGTCCCCGCCGAGTGCGAGCGCGCCTCCGCGCAGTTCTATGCCTACCTGGTCGATGCCCGGGACACGGCCGGGCTTTGGAGCACGCACCTCGCCTACACGATGACACAGGCCGTCTTCCAGGTCTTTCGCCGGCGCCTGTCCACGGCTGAGGCGATTGCCTTCGCCAACGTGCTTCCGGTCGGTCTCAGGGCGTTGTTCGTGTCGGATTGGACGCCGGGTGAGGAACCCCGCGACTTCCAGGAGCGCGAGACGCTGACCGACGAGGTCCGCAGCTTGCGCGCGGCCCACAATTTCTCGCCGGAGACGGCGATTCGCGATGTCGCTCGCGCCTTACGACGCCATGTCGACGAGGCCGCCTTCGAGGGCGTGCTCGCGCAGTTGCCTGAAGGTGCGGGTGACTTCTGGGCGCCGTGACGGCCGCGAAGAGCGCGGCTCGCCGCGCTCCGGCTTGCTGTGACCAGCGCGATCAGCACCGCGGCGAGAGAATGCCGGGGCCAACGGCCTCGCCGCCCGACACGTCACCCCTATCAGGGGCCGCAGGCGGCCTGCACGCGCGCGCGGTTCTCGGCGCTGTCCTCGAGCACCTGCAGCGCCTTGGCGCGGCGGCAATCCACCGCCTCGATCGCCGGAGGCGTGTTGTCGCTCCACTGGATGCTGGCCTGGGTCGGCGCAAAGCCCGCGGCGGCGTTGCAGTACATTTTGCTCAGGTTGCGCGCGGTCGGTTGGCGCCCGGCCTTGGCCCTGAATGCGACGCAGGTCTCCTCGAACAGCGCCTTCGCCGCTTGGGTGCAGGGGGCGTAGCCGGCGAGGCGCGCGCTGGTCGGCGCAGACCGACCTGGGGCTGATGCGCCAGAGTTGGTGCGTGAAGCTGACGCGCTGGTCGTGATAGTCGACGATCACGGTCTCGGGCTCGGCGTTGATGCCGTCGATCGCGGGCTGCGTGATGGTCTGGATCACCACGGTAATCGAGTTCACCATCGGAGAGTTCGACGCGATGGTTCATGCGTTAAACATGCAGGTCGACGACGATGCCGCCGCCGTCATCTCACCCTACATTGATCTTGACTATGTCAAGGGTGAGCGGCTCTTGAGTCTGACCGTCATCGGCGACTGAGCAGTCTCAGGTAGCGCTGTCGGTGCTGCTCTCCGGTATCGACGATGATGAAACGGCAGCCGTGTGCCGACACCCGCTTACGGCAGGATGGATGGCAATACAGATCCCTGCCAACATGGCAGCGCGTCGAGCAGGAGTTTGGCCCGCTTGATCCCTGAGCGCCTCACCTAAGTGCCCCTCACCTCAGGGCCCACCACTGCGGTTGGGAGTCGTTGTGCGGCGCTCTGTGATGCTCCATGAGTCACTGAAAAAACAGACGTCACATCGTGTAACGTCATGTAATCGTCGTTGATTCGTCACCGGATTCGCTTAAGATAGAGCGGTCGGGCATGCATTGTGTGGGAACCGTGAACAGCCGCGAGGTGATGATGAAACCCGATTCGACCACTGAGCGCGGGGTTGGGATCGCCTTACTTGAGCGATTGACTGAGTTTCGGCTGCCACGCGTCCTGCAAATCAAGGAGCGCGTCGACCACGGTGAGCGACTGAGCGACGACGATGTTGAGTTTCTCGAACTGGTGCTTGCCGACTCAGCCAATGCCAAGCCGCTCGTCGACCACCATCCTGAGCTCGAGGTCATCGCCGTCAAGCTGATCGGCCTCTACCACCATATTAGCGAGACCGCCTTGGCCAACGAGGTTCAGTCGTCATCGGCGGGCGTTTCGGACTCGACACGCGCGCCCTAAGGCCGACATCATCGGGCCAGAATGAGTCGGCCAACATGAGCGACGACCGGGCAAGCGTCAGAGCCCTGATCCTGGGCATTGGTGCGCTTGGCCTGATCTTGGGGCTCGGCCTGATGGATCTGGTGCCGCTCTACGCAGGGGTCGACAGGTTGTCCACAGCGGCGGCTGATCGCCCGCTGCTGAGCGCTTTCCTGTTCTGTTGCATGCACGTGTTGATCGTCTCGTTGTTCCTTCCGGTCGCGGCCCCACTCGCGATCGCAGCCGGGGCTGTGTTCGGATTTGGACGTGGTTTGCTGCTCATCGTCATCGCCTCGCTGTTTGCGGCAGCCTTGGGTTTTCTCGTCTCGCGCTACCTGTTCGCCACTGTCTTGCGGCGGCGCTTTCTGACGACGTTCCAACGCATCGATGCCGCCTTCTCGACCTCTGGCATGCTCCATCTGTTTGCCCTGCGGCTGATTCCGCTGGTGCCGTTTTGCCTCATCAACATCGGCATGGGGCTGACCAAGATGTCGTTCTGGCATTATCTGGTCGTCACGCTGCTGGGCGGCGTTCCAAACGCCGCCCTGTTTGTCCATGCCGGCGCCGAACTGGGCGCGCTTAACCCCGCTGAGGGTGTGGTGACGCCAGGCGTGCTTCTCGCGCTGGCCTTCATCGGCCTCTCTCCCTGGATGGCCCGGCAGCTCATCGACCGACTCCAGGTCCATCACCCGGACAGCGGCGCCATGCGTCGCCCGTCATCGCCGCTGTGAGCACGCTCGTCCCATTCATGCAAGGCATGCCAGAGCCCCTTCTCCCAGAGGATGCGGCTGGTGTGGCGATTGTTGTCGGTGGGGGGTCCAGCCGATGATCAGCACGATGGCGCGCCGTTGCTCGCATCAGGCACTCATCATCGCTCGACGTCAGGCGCATCAGCCTCGTCCGAGATTCTCTGGTCAGGGTCGACCTTCATGAGTTTAAGCACCATGACGGCTCGGGACGGGATCAGCAGAAACAGCCCCAAGGCAATGAGCTCAACGTCGGCGCGCATACCGGTCAGGCCGTATTTGGTCGTGAGGTCGGTGGCCAGGGCGATATAAAAGCCGACGGCCACCAGAACGGCCCCAATCCAAGAGGCCATCGAAAGCAGATTAAGGACGGTCTTGGCGCGCATGGTCTGTTCTCGCTTTGGGACGGGTGAGGTTAAGGCGGAGATAGGGTGTCGGCTTTGGCCAGGAGGGGTCAGTTGGGAAGCAGTTCATAAAGGCCGAGCGATTGGTCGAAGGGGGTTCAAGTCGATGGGTAAATGTCCATCTGAATCGGATAACGTAAGCGTAGCAGACACGCCGGAAGCGGCATTCGTGGAGATGTTCCATGCATGATCTGAATTCACCGGAGTCCAAGATGTTTTCGCGCCGGGCATTGATACGATTGTTTGCCGCTCTCGCCATGAGCGTAAGCCTGCCACTCGCCGGTGCTGTGGACCTGCAGCTGGGTAAGCGCTTGGCCGAGCAGGGGGACGCGAGCCGCGGACTGACACCCTGTTCGGAGTGTCATGGTGCTAACGGCGGTGGCAGTGAAGAGGTTGGCGCGCCCCGGCTCGCTGCCATGGGCGAGGCGTATCTGGCCCGCCAGATCGATAACTACAAGGACGGTAATCGCCGCCACCCCATCATGCAGCCCTGGGCTGATGCGCTAACCGCGGATGAGGTCCAGGCTGTGGCAGCTTATTATGCGTCGCTTCCGCCGGCTTCGAACGCCATTGTTCCGAATGACATCGATCCGAAGCCAGGCAAGTGGTTGGCGCTCTACGGCGACTGGGCCGGCCGGCGCCTTCCGGCTTGTATCCAGTGCCATGGTCCCTTGGGCGTCGGTGTCGGCGAGTACTTTCCGGCCTTGGCGGGCCAGCCTTACAATTATCTCGTCGGCCAGCTGGCGGCCTGGACCACAGGCAGCCGCAAGGGCGATCCTCTCGGTATGATGAGCGCGATGAACCGGCATCTGTCGGCAAAGGAGTCACGCTCCGTCGCGGCCTTTTATGCATCGATCCCGGAGAAAAAGGCTGTTCAGGTCGCCGCGGAGATCGAACGCGGCGCTCTGCAGCCGGACCCGGCCAAGGCGACGCCTCCGACGGATGAGTTGGGGCAGATGGCGACCAAGGGGTCGGCGCACACCGGCCCGTTGGCTCATCAGGGCGAGATTCCCTCCGGCCGGCCGCAGGCTGAAGCTGAGCTGTTTGAGCCCCCGCTGCGAGGCACTGCGCCCGATGATGATTTCGGCGAACTGGTCAAACTCGGTGAGGCCATCTATCAGCATACGTACAGCCATCCAGTGTCGGGCAAGTACGTGGGCAACACCCAGGTCTGTGAGGGCTGTCATTTGGATGCTGGCCGGCTCGCCGGCGCTGCACCCATGTGGGCTGCCTGGGTGTCCTACCCGGCCTACCGCGGTAAGAACAAGAAGGTCAACAGCATGACCGAGCGGCTACAGGGGTGCTTCAAGTACTCGATGAACGCTCAAGCGTCGAAGGTCGGTGCGCCTCCGTCGGCCGAGAGTCGGACGATTCATGCGCTCCTGAGCTACATGTACTGGATGGCAACCGGCGCGCCCACCGGAGACAAGACGATGCCGGGGAGGGGGTTCCCGAAGATTGCCGAGACCAAGCAGGGCTTCGACCCGGCGCGCGGCAAACGGGTCTATGCCGAGAAATGTGCCATCTGCCACGGCGACGCCGGCGAGGGCGCTTGGGCCGAGGGCGAAGGCGGCGAAAAGGAGTTAGTCTTTCCGCCACTGTGGGGGCCGCAGTCGTACAACTGGGGCGCCGGAATGCACAAGATCAACACGGCCGCCATGTTCATTAAGGCCAACATGCCCTTGGGGAACTTCATCGAGCTATCCGACCAGGACGCCTGGGATGTCGCTGCCTACATCAATTCCCATGAACGGCCTCAGGATCCGCGCTTCAACGGCGATCTGGCGGAGACGACACAGCGCTTCCACAAGAGTCAGTTCGACTACTACGGTAAGCGCACGGGGCCCGATGGCAAGCTGCTTGGCGAGGCGGCACCGATGCCGACGGCTTCGGCCAAGTAAGACGTTGGCTCCGATCGGCCAAATGGTGCCAGCGTATTCGGTCCAGGATCATGATTAGCGCAGACCAAACCCCTGCCGGTTGATGACGTCGTCGTATCGGCACCACGAATCGCCCTGGATGCGCATGGCCTTGAGTATCGCCACGGCCATCCTTCACCGCAGGGCCAAAAACAACCAGGAACGATGTCATTTAGCCATCGGCTGTTCGGCTATCCCACTGAACCATCTTCGGGGCCCGACGGAACGTCGCGGGGTTTCGGCTCACATTCCCTTCTGGCGCGAGGGTCCTCGGTTCAGTCTCGCGTTCAATGTCGGATGGCCTGTCTCAATTGCCGGCTGACTCCTGCGTGGCGCTGTCGTGGCGCTCCGCCCCGCGGGCGCCAATCCCGCGTTCTTCTCCCTTACTGCCCTCACGTGCCCGACCGGTTTCCGGCCCCCTACAGGCGTTGGCGCCGGGCGTTGGCCGGATCTGCACTGGCAGCTGTCCCGGTTGCGGGGTTTTTGGCCCAAACTGCCGACGATACGCACTCTCGCCGCGGACTCGTTGCTCCGCCAGCGCATTGGGCAGGATCAGGGAGTTGTATTGGACCGCGGCGTTGCTGACGAGTCGGACACCCTCGTTTCAGACCTCACGCTCGTGCTGCGCTTCGGCCCAGCACCGGCCTCCGTGCTCGTAGGCGATGGCCCGCCGCATCAGCGAGTTGGGGATCGACGATGTGGGTCTGAACATTGCGGCTCGACGAACTGTCCAGCCTCGATGACCTAGCCGTGTCAGGTCGTCTTTCCAACCATCAAGCACGCGAGTGTTTGGGCGGATGAGCATCTACGACAGGATCGCCGAGAATTACGACAGCTATCGCAGCGAGGTTGGCGCTCGCGACCTGCTCTCCCTGGTCGAGACCATGGGCGATGGACTGCATATCCTCGACCTCGGTTGCGGCACCGGCCACCCGATTGCTGCGCGCCTCGCGCCACGCGTGTCGCGGTATCTGGGCATCGACAACGCCGAGGCGATGCTCTCGGTCTTCCGGCGCAACGTGCCACAGGCCGAATGCAGGTGTCTCGACATGAGCGAGATCGCGCGCCTGGGCGGTGGCTGGGACCTCATCTTCAGCTGGGGCGCGCTCTGCCATCTCCGGGCTGAGGCGCAGGTGCGCACCCTGACCGCCGCCGCCGATCTGCTCAACCCGGGCGGGCGACTCCTGTTCACCAGCGCTGAGGCGCCGGGGCAGTGCACAGGCTCCGCTGGACCCTATCGCGAGGTCATCGACCACCTCAGCCTCGGCAAGGCCGCCTACACCGAGGTGCTCAGCGCCAACGGGATGCGCCTCCTCTCGGCCGAGCCGTGGGAGGCGGGGAACTTCACCTACTTCTACCAGAAGGGGCCTGCGGGATCGCGTCCCTTAGGGCCCATCTCGGCGGACCCTGACGACACGTTGTTGGATAGAATGGCGAGCGCGGGCGACGCTTACCGGCCCAGGCCGGGGCTGTCCAGCATGTGGTCATTCGATGGCGCCAGCGCGCGCCGAGCGGATGTGGGAGCACACACTGACCAGCGAGACGAGCCAGGGGAACAGCATTCATGAGCAGCGAGGAGCAGCGCGCCCTGATTGAGCACTATGTGCGCGCCTACAACCACGGCGACATCGAGGCCA
>NZ_JBUDPI010000198.1:0-6896 GCF_054919635.1 Halochromatium sp.
CGACAGTTTCTTGAGGTAGATCGACCTCGCTCAATGCGGCCAAAGTCATGTTGGGCTCTCCTCGTTCGATCAGCCAGATCAATAATGATATAACCTAACGCTTTTCTCGCCAACAACGAATGTCCAATGACCTGCGAAACCTTGGCCAATCAGCCCGACCCCGTGGCGCCCAGCGACCAACCGCCGTTCACCGACGAGGACTACATGAGCCCCCGCCAGCGCGACTATTTTCGCCATAAGCTGCTCAAGTGGCGCGAAGCGCTCCTCGACGAGGCGCAAGAGACCCTTGAGCAGTTGCGTGATCACAGCCATCGCGATGTCGGCGACGAGATCGACCGCGCCAGCCGAGAGGCGAGCCAGACGCTGGAGCTGCGCACCCGAGATCGATATCGCAAGCTCGTGATCAAGATCGATGAGGCGCTCGCGCGCATCGACGCCGGCGACTATGGGTATTGCGAGGAAACCGGCGAGCCGATCGGGCTGGCTCGGTTGGAGGCGCGGCCGATCGCGACGCTGTCGGTCGAGGCCCAAGAGCGCCGGGAGCTCCGTGAACGCCAGGCCAATCTGAACCGCTGAGTGCACGCCGATGACATCACCTCACCTTGACGCGCCGGAGCTAACGCCGGTGACCCTGCTGACCGGCTTTCTGGGCAGCGGCAAGACCACGGTGCTCAACCAGTTGGTCCGCCAACCCACCCTCGCCCGCACCCTGGTCATCATCAACGAGTTCGGCGAGATCGGGCTCGATCACCTCCTGAGGAGTCGGGTCGCCGACGACAACATGATCGAGATGAGCAGTGGCTGCCTGTGCTGCACCATCCGCGGCGACCTGGTCGAGACGCTGCGGGATGCGCACTGGCGCTACCGGGTCGGGGGCGAGTCGCGATTCGATCGGGTTGTGATCGAAACCACCGGGCTGGCCGATCCGGCGCCGATCATCCATACCCTGATGAGCGTGGGCGCGATCGCGCGTCGGTATCGCCTCGATGGCGTCGTCACCACGATCGATCTGACCAGCGCCGAGGCGACGCTCGATGCGCAGCCGGAAGCGGTGAAGCAGGCGGCGATGGCCGATTGTCTCCTGCTGACCAAGCGCGATCTCGTCGACGCGGAACAGGCGGCGGCGCTTGAGCAACGCCTGCAGCGCATCAATCCGGCCGCGAGACGCATTGAGGCGCGGCACGGCCAGGTCGCCGCCGCTGACATCCTTGGGCTAGGTTTGTTTAACACCGGCGCCAAGATCCCCGATGTCGCCCGCTGGCTGAATGAGGAGGCATATGCACAGGCGCAGGTTCCCCATGCGAGCCATTCCCATCACAGCTCTCAGCAGGCTCGTACGGCAGTAGACTCAGGGCAGCCCGATCTCCAAGATCATGATCATCATCATGACCACGGTCACGATCACGATCACGGCCATGCGCACGATGTGAATCGGCATGACGATCACATCCAGTCGTTTGCCCTCGTCGTCGACCAACCGATCCCGGATGCCATGCTCGATGCCTGGCTCGATCTGCTGCTCGCGATGTGCGGTCAGGACATGCTGCGTATCAAAGGGATCCTCAACGTCCGCGGCCGCACCAAGCCCATCGCGATCCACGGCGTGCAGCATCTGTTCGATCCACCCATTGAGCTACCGGGCTGGACGAGCGAAGACCGGCGCTCAAAGCTGGTCTTCATCACGCGCGATGTCCCACGCACGGTGATCGAAGAGACCTTGGACGCGTTTCTCGCCACATGGCCTGATTAGCGCAAGATCTCCGCGCTGTCGGCTGGGGTAGCCGACAGACGCACGAAAGAGGCTGGGCGGACAACCAATCGCAACTCGTGTGCTGTCGAGGCTGACCGACCCAAGCCTGTCACCAAGACAGGGTCTTCACCGTCGGGTCGAACAGAATGCCGAGCACCAGGTCCGGATTCCCCATCTGAACGCCTTCGATGAGGTCGTCCTCGGTGAGGCCTGCCGCCTTGGCACAGGCCGGACACGCAATCACTAACCCTCCATCGTTCTCGAACGCCCGCAGCATGTCCTGAATAGACTTACCCTGCTCCTTCATGAGTCCGTGCACGTGGGACAGTCGTTTCTTGTCGGCAAGGTAAATGCCGCGCACATTGAGCCAGATCGCCACCGGCTTATGGCCTCGTTTTAGCACGCGCTCATGCGCGAACTGGATCGCCATGGCCGCCGCCCAGGTGTCATCGGTGGTCAGGTTGACGAATAGTCCGCCTTTGCCCTCCTCGGCGTGGGCGTTCCAGGACAAGCCCGTCAACGACAACAGCAAGACAAACGTCACAAAGAATCGATTCTTCATCGTCAATCTCCGATTGGTTGCGGTGATCAGAAGCGGTAGCTTAACGCCGCGTACAGCGAGCGACCTGGGCCTGGCACAGCGGTGCCCCACTGCGGCTGATTCGGCGCCGGCGGGATGGTCATGGTCGTGCCCTGGCCAACGTAGGCGCCGCCCAGGGGCAGATCGTAGAAGCGGTCGAACAGGTTCTCGACCCCCAGCTCCAGGGTCCAGCGCTTGGTCTGATAGCGGCTGCGCAGGTGCAGCAGCGCATAACCGGCGGTCTCGATCTCGTTGCGCACCTGCGAGACCTCGTCCTTGGCAGCAACAAACTCGCCTTCCAAGGCATTCTGCCACCGGCCCTTGGTCTGGGTCAGGACCAGCGTCGCGTTCGGCGGCATGATGTTGTAGAGATTATCCCCGGTGTCCTCATTCTTGCCTCGCGTGTAGCTCGCCACAAGCTGCGCGCTGAAGGCGCCATAAGCGGTGTCGCTCGCTAGCAGGACGTCTGCGGAGAGGTCGACGCCATAGAGTTGGGCCGATTGATTGGCGTATTTGAGCACGGTGAAATCATCTGCCACCGGCACCGGTCGCGGGGCATTGGCGGACGCATCCCACTGCACCGCATCGATGTAGTCCTGCACATAGGTGAAATAGGGGGTGATCCGGAGGCCCCAGCGTTGCTCGTCGGCATCATGCCAGTCGGCGGTGATGCTCAGCGTGCGCGCGACCTCCGGCTTCAAGTCGAGGTTACCGATGTAGCCATTGCCGTCGCCGACGAAGTTGTTCATCAGCGCCGCCATCTGCCAGGTCGACCAGGTATAACGCTCGTAGAGGTTGGGTGACCGCGTCTTCTGCCCCAGTCCGATCTCGTAGCGCTGCATCGCGTCCGGTGTGAAGCGCGCAAGCCAAGCGAAGTCCCAGTTGTGATCGGTCTTGGAACGCGAGCGGCTGTTGAACAGCACCGCATCGCGGGTTTGGTTGGCGCGTCCGCCGGTCCCGCTCGTCGGCGCCGCCGCCAGGTTGTAGCCGCTCACTGGGCCGGCATCCATCTGCACCGCTTCAAAGCGGAGGCCAAGGAGGTGGGTCCAGCGTCCCTTCGTGAGCTCCCATTCACCAAACGCTGCGTAACGATCGCGCTGACCGTCATTGATATTGTCGAAGGTATAGGGCCACATGCCTGCCCCGGACGGGGACCAGTAGTCATCAAGGCGATAACGCTGATAGTCGGTGCCGACGCGCAGGAGGTCGTTCTGGCCGACCGGGATCTCAGCGTTGACGGTGAAGCCGAAGTTGCTGCTGTCGGTCTCCATCGGCATGCCAGCCGCACAGCCGACCATCATGCCGTTGACCATCCTGACACCCGATATCGGCGAGCAGGGCATGCCGTTCAACGCGGTATTGCCGCCAGAGCCCAGCGGCGGCTGACCAGGCCCGTACCAAAAGCGCTTGTCGTCGCCGAAATCCATCTCGTGCCGCGTCTGCTGGTAGTAGACGCGTGCGTTGAGCTTTCCCCAGGCCAAATCACTGGCATAACCCAGGTTGAACTGGTCGCTCTTATTGCTGGTCAGCTCCATCCGTTGGTTCGGAAAGCCCTCATAGGGAATGTCCTGGTGGTCGTAGCTCAGATCCAGCAGTGCGCGCCCATCCGTCCAGGCCAGCGTGAGCGACTGGTTGCTGGCCTCGTAGGCGGTGGAGCCGACCTCGTCGCGATCCAGGGTATGGCCCGCTCGACCGGTGAAGTCGTAGTCTTTAAAGTTGCCACCAGCGCGAGCGTTGTCGGCTTGTGTGTAAGCACCCGTATAGTTGAGGCTCAGCTGCTCGCTGGCGACCGTTGCGGATAGATTGCCACCCCAGCTGTCGCCATTGCTGCGGTAGAAGGCGCCCATCTCTCCTTCGACCAGTCGCTCTCCCGACTTGGCAAAGGCGGGCGGCGCAGACTCGACCACGATGGTGCCGCCAATGCTGTCGCCGCCGACGCTGACCGGGGTGACGCCGGCAAAGACCTCGATACGTCCGACCGCTGTTGGATCGATGTAGGACATGGGCGGATTCATGTGGTTGGGACAGGACGCCAGCAGGTCCATCCCATCCACGGTGGTGCGCAGACGCTCATCCGCCAGACCACGGATGGCGGGCAGACTGGAGACGCCGCCGGCGCCATAGGCACTGACACCCGGCAAGCCGGTCAGGAGCTTGGCGGTATCGCTGGTGCGCGCGCGCTGGGGCGCGATCGCACTCGGACCTAGACTGAACGAACGGCCGACAGGAGGCTCCTCAGGGGCGGTCACGAGGATCGGCTCAAGGAGCGCGGGCGCATCCGAGTTGAAACCCATTTGGGCAGCGAGGTTAGGTGCAACCACAAGGGAAAGACCTGCGGCAACAAGCTGGAAACGGTTATGCATTGTCATGTCATCGAGCGAGCAGCATTCTTCGGACGCCGGCGCCCTCAGCCAGCGCTGGCCAAGGCAGGTAATTCGGCGCGCCAACGTTGATTAGTCGAGCAGCCGGCGGATCCCTAAGCACTTGGTGCGCCAGGTTTTCCCTTCTTTTTAAAACAAAGGGTTACGCAAACTGACAAGCGGAGGCGATCGCTGATCGTGGTCAGCTCACACAGCAAAAGCCGGCATTTCACACAGTTTCCAGCTGAACTGAGCCTGCGTCATGGCGTTCAGGACGGCAACCAGATAGGAGCAAGACGCTGAAGATGCCCTGCTATCGCCGACCTGACTTCAGGCCCTCGGCTGGCGCCCCACACTGGAGCTAATGTGGAGCCCTCACCCAGCCTGTTCCTGTTGATGGGCCTGTTCGGGTCCGTCCACTGCGTGGCGATGTGTGCACCGATCGCGGGTGCCTTAGCGCTGAGCCTACCGACGGAGTGCCGTCACAATCCGCTTCATCTGGCCGTATACCTGGTCGCGCTGAGCCTAGGGCGCATCCTGAGCTACGGCCTAGCCGGCGGCCTCGGCGGGTTGCTGGGATCGGCTATCGCGCAGAATCCGCTCGCTCCTTCCTTGCACGAGCTCCTGCGCGGGCTGGCGGCGTTGGTCGTGATCCTGACCGGCCTCTACCTCACGGGCTGGTTTCCGCGCCTCAAGCAGATGGATCGGCTTGGTGTGCCGATATGGCGACGCCTCGAGCCGCTGCAGCGCCGCTTGCTGCCGGTGCACTCACAGCGACAGGCAGTGCTCTATGGGATGGTCTGGGGCTGGCTTCCCTGCGGGCTGGTCTATTACGCGGTCTTGCTAACCCTAGCTGCCGATGATCCACTGCAGGGCGCGCTGATGATGAGCCTGTTCGGACTAGGCACGTTGCCGGCGATCCTGGGGTTGGGCTCATTTGTTGGCTGGATCGCCGGGCTTGCACGACGCCCCGCTTGGCGGGCAGCGGCGGGTCTGTTGCTGTCCGCCGTTGGTCTCGTCGGCCTCCTCTTCGGGGGAGACCGGTTTTGAGCCTGAGCAGGCGCTTGCTATGCTCGCTGATCGGTGGGGCTCAGTCCCCGGCAAGACTGAGTGCATGATGACCTTCGACGATCTGACGCGCGACGCAAGCCCCGCATTTCTCGACATCACCAACGCCGCGCGGGTGGTGGCCGCAACCGATGTCACCGCGCTCATCTGCGGCGAGAGTGGCACCGGAAAGGAGTTGATTGCTCGAGCGATGCATGCGCAGAGCCCGCGCTCAGAGGCCCGCTTTCTCTCCATCAACTGCGCATCGTTGACCGAGCAGCTGGCCGACTCGCTCGTATTCGGCTATCGCAAGGGCGCCTTTACCGGGGCCGACAAGGATCAGTGCGGTTACATCTGCGCCGCCACTGGTGGAACGCTGTTCCTGGACGAGATCGGCGAATTACCGATCGGATCGCAGGCCAAGCTGCTGCGGTTCCTGGAATGCGGCGAATGCTTACCCCTCGGCGAGGTACAGCCAATGCTCGTTGATGTCCGCATCATCGCAGCCACCAACCGCAACCTTTCCAACGAGGTCGAGGCCGGGCGCTTTCGCCAGGATCTGCTCTACCGATTGAACATCGTGCCGCTGGTGCTGCCACCGCTGCGTGAGCGCCGAGAAGAGATCCCGACGCTCTTACAGCGCTTCCTCGATGAAGCGGCCGAGACCCATCGCCTCAGGCCGCCGACATTCAGTCAGCCTAGCCTGAAGCTGCTGCACCAGCACGCCTGGCCGGGCAATGTGCGTGAGCTACGCAATCTCGCGATCCGCATGACGATCCTGTTCCCCGGTCAGCGCATCGAGCCATCGAATCTTCCCTTAGAGATGCGCATGCCAATCCCCGAGCGAACCGATTCAGAGCAGCGCTTGCGGCTTCCTGATGAGGGCCTCGTCATGCACCAGCTCGAGATCGACCTCATTCGCCAGGCCTTAGCGCGCACCGGCGGCAATCGCTCGCATGCGGCAAACCTGCTGGGTCTCAGCCGTGACACCTTGCTCTATCGACTGAAGAAGTACGCGATTGCTTGACCTGCTGGTCTCCGACCCAGTGCACGACTGAACCCCGGTGCACGACTGACCATTGATGCCAAGCGACTGCGTCGCGCTCGGCTCCGACGCTTGGTCGCACGCCGCCGAGGCTGCCAAGAGCGGCTGAGCCAA
>NZ_JBUDPI010000199.1:0-6895 GCF_054919635.1 Halochromatium sp.
CTGCCCGCTGCGCAATGGCGGTCGCAGCGAGGCCAAGCGCCGATCGATCCGCACCGCGACGCAGGTGTTGCCCACATCGGAGTGGATCGCATAGGCGAAATCGACCACGGTCGCACCCATCGGCAGCACCAGGATGCGCCCCTTGGGCGTGAAGACATAGACCTCATCCGGGAACAGATCGACCTTGACATGCTCCAGAAACTCTTGCGAATCGCCCGAATCGCGCTGAACCTCAAGGAGACCCTGCAGCCAATCCTTGGCCGCCATCTGCGCACCACTGCCCTCGCCCTCGGTCTTGTACATCCAGTGCGCGGCAATCCCCGACTCGGCGAGCCGATTCATGTCGATGGTCCGGATCTGGATCTCCATCGGCACACCTAGCGGACCGATCAGACCGGTATGCAGCGACTGATAACCGTTAGACTTCGGGATCGCGATGTAGTCCTTGAAGCGACCCGGCACCGGCTTATAGAGATCATGTACCTGGCCGAGCACCCGGTAACAGGTATCGACGCGGTCGACGATGACGCGGAAGCCGAAGACGTCGGCCATATCATCGAACGAGCGCCGCTTGGCGGCCATCTTCCGATAGATGCTATAGAGGTGCTTCTCGCGCCCAAACACCTCAGCCTCGATGCCGGCGGTCTCGAGTCGCACGCGCAGCGCATCCTCAACGCTGGCCACCATCTCGCGCTGCCCCTGCAGCTTCTGCTTGATGGTGCGTGACAGCACCGCATGCCGCCAGGGCCAATGATGACGAAACCCAAGGTCCTCGAGATCGAGCCGGATGCTGTTGATACCGAGCCGGTTGGCGATCGGCGCATAGATCTCCAGCGTCTCGCGTGAAATCCGCCTGCGCTTGGCCGGCGTCATCGCGTCCAGCGTGCGCATGTTATGGAGACGATCGGCCAGCTTGATCAGGATCACGCGGATATCGCGCGTCATCGCCAGCATCATCTTGCGGAAGCTGGCCGCCTGCGCCTCGGCCCGCGATGGGAAGTCGATCTGAGTCAGCTTGCTGACCCCATCGACGAGCTCGGCGACATCATCGCCAAAGGTATCGGCGAGGTGCTCTTTCGCGGTTGGGGTGTCCTCGATGACGTCGTGCAGGATGGCCGCCATCAGGCCCTTGTAATCCATCCGCATCCCGGCGAGGATGCGGGCCACCGCAATCGGGTGATAGATGTAGGGCTCGCCACTCTGGCGCTCCTGCCCTTGATGCGCCTCGGCGCCAAACAGATAGGCGCGGTAGACCTCGCTGACCTGCTCGCGAGGCAGATAGCTCTCTAGCTCGGTCAGGAGGTCGCTAATCAGGAAACGGGCAGGCTCATTACCCTGTGGCTGATACGTGTTCAGTACCGGCGCAGGCGCCGCATGTGGGCGGGGTCGGACACCGCCATGCCGCGCATCGTCGCATTTGGCATCCGACGACGGCGCATCGGCAAGCCCAGGGACGAGGGGGGCCGAGACGGCCCGAGCCGACGCAGCTTCAGCCTCAGTCTTCTGCATCCCGTGACGCTAGCTCCTCGGCAAGCGCTCGCTCCAGGGCCTCAGCAGCATCTTGGGCCGCGCGATCGCCGTCCGCTAGGGTCTGTGGCTCGATCAGCCCGGCTGCAATCTCACGCAGCGCCATGACCGTCGGCTTGTCATTCTCCCAAGGCAGCAGCGGCTCAACACCCTTCGCCAACTGCCGGGCGCGCTTGGTCGAGACCAAGACCAATTCAAATCGATTGTCCACGTGCTCGAGGCAATCCTCGACAGTGATGCGAGCCATGCAAATACTCCAAAAAGAAATACAGAAAACCATGCGCCGCTCAGCGCCGCCCAGATTAGCTCAGCTCAGCTCAGCTCAGCGGGCAAGATCAGCTCAGTGGGCAGCGAGCACGCATACAAAAAAAGACGGACCAGGCCGAGTGCTTCAGCCAAGCTCGATCATCAGCCGATCGGCGCTCTGAATCCTGCCCTGAATCCTGGGCTCAAATTACCAGAAAACCCCGGCTAACACATCGCTGCCCGTCGAGGGTAGCGGTTTGCGCTATCACTTTGACCATCGGGAACGAGAGCAGTTGCGCCACGCCAGTGTGGGTGCATCAGTCACCGAGCATCGCGCTCAACCGATGCTGCTCGCGGGCCGCTTGCCGCGCTGTACGCAGGCGCTCGGCCCGCAGGATCGTGCCAAGATCGGCGAGCGCCCGCTCGAACTGGTCGTTAACCACAAGATAGCCGTATTCGTCCCAGTGCGAAAGCTCATCGCGTGCCTTGGCCATCCGCTCGCTGATGACCGCGTCGCTGTCCTGGCCACGGCCACGCAGCCGCTCCTCCAATGCCGAGAGTGAGGGTGGCACGATGAAGATCGATACCGCGTCTGTAAACCGCTCGCGGACCTGCCGCGCACCCTGCCAATCGATCTCGAGCAACAGATCCTCTCCGCCATCGAGCGTCTCGCGCAGCGAGGATTCGGCCGTGCCGTAGGCATTGTCGAAGACGCGGGCGTACTCGATGAAGGCGCCTTCGGCAACCATTGTCTCGAAGCGCTGATGATCGACGAAATGATAGTGCTTGCCATCCACCTCGCCGGAGCGGCGCGGGCGAGTGGTATAGGACACCGACAGCGTTAGGGCCGAATCACGCTTGAGCAGCTCGGCAACCAGACTGGTCTTGCCGGCCCCAGACGGTGCCGAGACCACAAACAACAGACCTTTCGGCGCTTTGAACGAGGACGCGTGAGCTTCGGGCATGAGGCTTCCTATGCGGATCAGGACTCGGCGGCAGAGCCGGGGATTGGCCAGAGGAGTATAACGCTGCGCGTTTTCGCATAGCATCGCAGGCATTGTTGCTGGCATGATCGCAGCCAACGCCATTGGTCCGTCACAGCTATGCATCCGGATTTCGACCTCGACCCCGACCTACTCTATCTCAATCACGCTGCGATCGCGCCCTGGCCGCAACGGACGGTCGCAGCGGTCGCAGGCTTCGCCGCCGAGCAGGGTCGGCTTGGCTCGAAACGCTATCCGGTCTGGCTTGAGGTCGAGCAGCGACTGCGCGAGCGTGCGGCCAGGCTCATCGGCGCCGATTCAGCCGCTGACATCGCGTTGCTGAAGAGTACCTCGGAGGGCCTCTCATTCGTCGCCCAAGGACTCGATTGGCAGCCTGGTGACAACCTCGTCAGTATCGCTCAGGAGTTCCCCTCGAACCGCATCGTCTGGGAGACCTTGACTGAGCGCGGGGTGGAGCAGCGCAGCCTGGACCTGGCCGGCAGCAAGGAGCCAGAGGCCGACCTGCTCGGACTCTGCGACGCGCGCACGCGTCTGCTCGCCGTTAGCTGGGTGCAATACGGACGTGGACAACGACTCGACATCGCCCGGCTTGCCAAAGACTGCCGCGCGCGTGGGATTCTGCTCTGTCTCGATGCCATCCAAGGCCTGGGCGCCCTGCCTTTTGACCTGACCAAGAGCCCGGTCGACTTTCTCGTCGCGGACGGCCACAAGTGGCTGCTCGGACCGGAAGGGCTGGCGCTGTTCTGGTGTCGACCCGAGCTGCGCCAGCAACTGCGCCTGACCGAGTTCGGCTGGCACATGGTCGAGGACATGGGCGCGTTCGATCGCCCGGATTGGCAGCCAGCCGCGAGCGCCCGGCGCTTTGAATGCGGCAGCCCGAACATGCTCGGCATTCATGCGCTCGAGGCTAGCCTCTCGCTGCTCGAAGAAACCGGCGCCGACAGCATCGCGAGCGCGATCGAGGCCCGGATTGGGCGGCTCATCGAGCTCGTCGATCAGGCCGGCTTCGAGCTCCTGTCGCCGCGTTTGCCGACAAGGCGCGCCGGCATCCTCACCATTCGCATAGCCGGCATCGATCAGCAGTGGCTCTATCAACAGCTGATGAAACAAGGCTTGATGTGCGCCAGCCGCGGCGGCGGACTTCGCTTCTCGCCGCATTTCTACACGCCCGAGGAGCACCTGGAGCGAGCAATCTCACTGACCAAGCAGACCCTGTCCCGCTCCGGATGAGCGGCGCTGTCCAGTCGCATCGCACAGCCCGGCTGGGCCAGATCGCTCGAGCCAACACCCACGGACACCCCCACCCGAGCCAACGCGCATGACCGAGGCCGCATTGCCAACCACCCATCCGTCTCCGGCACAGCCCCCGGATGCAAGCCAATGGCAGCTCGCGCTCCGTGTGTTCGCGGCGCCCGCCGACACCAATCCGGATGGTGACATCTTTGGCGGCTGGCTCCTGGCGCAGGCCGACATCGCCGGTGCCACCCTGGCCGCGGCCCAGGCCAAAGGACGCGTGGCGACCGTGGCCATCAATGGCTTCCAGTTTCGAGCAACGATTCAAGTCGGCGATCTCGTCGATCTCTACGCTCGGGTCGAGAAGGTCGGCAAGACCTCAATCACCGTCGATATCAGCGCTTGGGCACGACGGGCCTCGAGTCCAGACGCGGCACGCGAGGTGGCCTCGGGTCGCTTGGTCTTTGTCGCCGTCGACAAGGCCGGTCGCCCACGCCGTCTCTCCACGCCCGTCGGCTGAGCGCTCGCCCTTGATCGCTGCCGCTTGATCGCTCCCCCGCTCTATCGGCAATGGGCGCATCCGAGGCGATCGCATCCTGCCCGTCGGCGCAGTGGGCTATGCTGATGCAGCCAGCCACTATCAGCCAGGATCACCACATGCGATGATTCAAGCCAGCGAGGATTAGACAGCACAGATCAGCGGGTAGCGCACATGTTCGAGGCAGCGAAGGTTGGTCGATCGGTCAGCAAATCAGACTTCAAGGCGCAGCGCGACGAGCTGCGCACGCAACTGCTCGAGGCACAGCGCGAGCTGACCGAAAGCAGCATCCCCGTCATCGTCATCGTCGCTGGCGTCGAGGCCGCAGGCAAAGGCGAGGTCGTCAACCGGCTCAACGAATGGCTGGATACGCGCGGCATGCAGACCTTCGCCTTCTGGGACTTCAGCGATGAGGAGCAAGAGCGGCCGCGCTATTGGCGCTTCTGGCGCACCCTGCCGCCGCGCGGCGAGATCGCGATCCTATTTGGCGGCTGGTATCTCGCCCCGATTGAGCACCGCTTTCGCGGCGAGTGCGATGACGCCGCACTCGACGCCGAGCTAGCGCGCATCGTCGACTTTGAGCGCTCCCTGACCCAGGATGGGGCGCTGGTGGTCAAGTTCTGGTTTCACCTGTCCGAAGAAGACCAGAAGAACCGACTCAAAGAGCTCTCGCGCGATGATCGCAGTCGATGGAAGATGCTGCCGAAGAAGTCGAAGTTCACCGAGCAATATCAGCTGTTCGAGTACGTCGCCGAGCGCGTCATCCGGCAAACCGATCGTGGCATTGCGCCTTGGTATCTGATCGAGGCCGAGGACAAACGCTATCGCGATCTCACCGTGGGCAAGACGCTGCTGCAAGCGATTCGCGCGCGGTTGCAGCAGCCCTTGCCGACCGAGCCGCCCGCAACCGCCGAGCCGCTCGATCTGCCTGAATCAGCGAGTGCGCAGATCACGCTCCTCGATCAGCTGGATCTAACCCAGAGCCTCTCGCGCGACGACTACAAGGCCGCCCTCAAGCAATACCAATCCGAAGTCAATGAGCTCGCCTGGAAGGCCTACAACCGAAAGCGCAGCACCGTGCTGGTCTTCGAGGGCGTCGACGCCGGGGGCAAGGGCGGCGCCATCCGCCGCATCACCAGTGCCGTCGATGCGCGCCTCTATCGCACCATCCCGATTGCCGCACCCACCGATGAGGAAAAGGCGCATCACTACCTTTGGCGGTTCTGGCGCCACCTGCCGCGCGCGGGGCATATCATCATCTACGATCGCTCCTGGTACGGCCGTGTGCTGGTCGAGCGTGTCGAGGGCTTTGCTCACGGAGACGAATGGCGCCGCGCCTACACCGAGATCAACGAGTTCGAAGAGCAGTTGGTCGAGAACGGCGCCGTGCTTCTCAAGTTCTGGCTCCAGGTCAGCGAAGACGAACAACTGCAACGCTTCCAGGATCGCGAAAAGACGCCGTACAAGCAGTACAAGATCACCGATGAAGACTGGCGCAACCGCGAGAAATGGCCGCAATACAAGGTCGCCGTCAACGAGATGATCGCCCGCACCAGCACAGAGTATGCACCCTGGACGCTGGTTGAAGGCAACGATAAGCAGTTCGCGCGGATCAAGGTGCTGAAGACCGTCTGCGACCGCCTGCGCGCCGCCCTCGCTGACGACGCCGCAACCATCCCCGGCAGCGGCATCGCCCGCTGCGGCTACCAGTCAACGAACGACGAGAGCTAAGAGGCCCTATCAGAATGACTGTGCGGCGCGCGTAAGCCTTTGACCGTGCTAGCGTGACGTACATTATGTTAGGGCTTGTAAGCGACTGATCGGACTGAATGACCCAAAGAGGCTGGCAGCGACCCGACCAAGGCCATCCTCATGCGCCTGTTGTCGCATCCATTGGCCAGTGCATGGCCTCAGTGCATGGCCAGAGTAGCCGTTACGCAGGCCTATCGCGCGGTAACAACGAATCGGCATACATCGGCCGCACAGCGGAATAGCGCCGGGCGGTGTAATGCGCGGTGATCACCGCCAGCATCAACGGCAGCACGATCTTGTAATCCATGGTCAGCTCAAAGACCATCAGGATCGACATAAGCGGTGCGTGCGTCGTGCCTGCGAGCATCGCACCCATACCAACCACGGCATAGGCGCTTGGAGTCGCGGTTCCGTCGGGCAAGAGACCATGGACCAGGGTCCCAAACAATGCACCGAGCATGGCACCCACAAAGATGGTCGGCGTGAAGGCACCGCCGACAGCACCTGAGCCATGGGTGGCTGCCGTGGCGATCATCTTCAGCACAAGCACCGTCAATAAGGCCTGCCAGGCCCAGGAGTCCTGCAACACCGCGTT
>NZ_JBUDPI010000002.1:0-39739 GCF_054919635.1 Halochromatium sp.
CGGCACGGCTTGCGCCACTGCCCCCTCAAGACAGCGTGTCTACCAATTCCACCACGTCGGCAATTTCAACGTCATTATCGCAGGTTTTGCGACCAGTAGGTGACGACTTTCTCATCCGCCCATCGTCAATCCACTGGGGGCAAATCCCCACCAGAACCGGCCTGTTCCGTTGATGTAGCCGCCGGCTGCTCCTCGCTGGATTGTTGATCGAGCGCTGGCGGCAAATCATCAGTCGCAGCGGGCATTGTCTGGCTAGGCGCAGCGTCCGGCACGACCGGCAGATCGCTCTCGACATCCCGAGCCTCGGTGTCCGTTGGGCCAGGGATCGGAGCCGCTTCCCGCTGCTCAGCCGGGGCGACTGGGACTGATACATCAATGCCTTCCATCAGGCCACCCGGCTCACCGACACGCGCTGCGAAATAGGCAAGCGCGATACTGGTGAGAAAGAACAGCGTCGCGATGATCGCCGTGGATCGCGACAAGAAGTTGCCAGAGCCCTGTGCACCAAAGACCGTCGACGAGGCGCCGCTGCCGAAGGCCGCGCCGGCGTCGGCACCTTTGCCGTGCTGAAGCAGCACCAGCGCAATCATGCCGATCGCAAGAACCAGGTGAAGTACGGTCAAGATGAGCTGCATTGAGTTTCTCGGTCTGCCGCCTGAGCCCGCAGGCTGAGGCCAGCTATCGGTTAGGCGTTAGCGTCGCCGGCTTTGCAGATCGCCAGAAAGTCGGACGCCTTCAGGGCAGCGCCGCCGATCAAGCCGCCATCGATGTCGGCCTGAGCCATCAGCTCCTGAGCGTTCCCAGGCTTCATGCTACCGCCGTAGAGGATACGCAAGCCAGCGGCGACCTCGGCACTCTTTTTCGCAACCCGCGCGCGAAGGAATGCATGCACCTCCTGAGCCTGCTCAGGGGTTGCGGTCACGCCGGTGCCGATCGCCCAGACTGGCTCATAGGCGATCACGCCCTTTGCCAGTGCTTCAGGGCCAGCGGACTCCAGCACAGCGTCGAGATGACGGGCAACCACCTCTTCGGTCTTGCCCTGCTCGCGCTCTTCCAGGGTTTCTCCAACGCACAGAATCGGTGTCAGCCCATGCGCTACCACCACCGCGTACTTTCGCGCGATGATCGCATCGGTCTCGGCGTTGAACAGGCGACGCTCGGAATGCCCCAGGATCGCATAGGTGCAGCCAAAGTCCTGCAGCATGCCTGCCGACACCTGACCGGTGAAGGCACCAGATTCTTCCCGCGAGCAGTCCTGCGAGCCGTAGCGGATCGCACTGCCCTTGAGCATGTCCTCCGCCAGGTACAGGTACGGGAACGGCGGGCAAACCGCGACCTCGGACGTCGTGATCTCACCGACGCCGGCCTTGATGCCATTCAACAGCTCGACCGTCTCGGCCTTGCTGCCATTCATCTTCCAGTTGCCTGCAATCAGGGGCTGACGCATGACTGTCTCCCAAAGAAAAGAGCCGATCATCTTAACGACCTGTTGCCGGTCATGCAAGCAGGGGCTCACGAAAGATGCTTCCGTCTCGCTGATCGGTAGCTTAGACTGTCGTGATGGCAAAAGGAAAGAAGAAACCCGGCACCCCAAGCAGCACCATTGCGCTGAACAAGAAGGCGAAGCACGAGTACCAGGTCGAGCAGCGCCTCGAGGCAGGGCTTGCGCTCGAGGGCTGGGAGGTCAAGGGTCTACGCGCCGGCCGCGTCCAGCTCAAAGAGGCCTACGTCAAGATCTTGCACGGTGAGGGCTTTCTAATCGGCTGCCACATCTCGCCGCTGCCGTCCGCCTCAACCCACGTCGATCCCGATCCGACGCGCACGCGCAAGCTCTTGCTGAAGCGCACCGAGCTCAGTCGCCTGATCGGCCAGACCGAGCGCGCCGGCTATACGCTGGTACCACTCGCCATGTACTGGAAACGCGGCTTAGCCAAACTTGAGATCGGGCTCGCCAAGGGCAAGAAGCTCCATGACAAGCGCGCCGACGCCAAAGAGCGAGACTGGCAGCGCGAGAAGGAGCGCCTCTTCAAGCAGCACTGAGGCGATTTCTGTCAAAGCGCCGGCCTGTGGGGGCCGCAGATCGCCGACAGCGGATCGAACCGGCCCAAGACGCGCTCAATACTTGCCAAGCGCCTTCATGATGGCCTTGTGGATGCTGTGGTAAGAGAGCCCGGGCTTCAGATACATGACCGCGCAGGTGCCAGTGCGCAGATTGATGCCCTTCTGCTGCGCAAGCGCCACCGCCTCTGGCGTCTCATGGGCCATATGGACCCAGACATCCGAGACGCCAGCCTCTGCTGCTTGCGCGACCCAATCACGGGTTTCCTCCTTTGGCACCTCGATCACCACGGCCTCGGGCTTCTGCGGCAGCGCGTCCAGCGAAGGATAGGCCTGATCCCCGTCGATCTGCCCAGTGCTCTGATCAACCGCGTACACGGTCTTGCCGAGGCGTTTCAAGCCCTGGTAGCTGAGGATGGGGAACGGCTTGGCAGCGCTATGGCCAATCACGGCGAAGCGCTCGGCGTTGAAGAAGGTCTCGTAGCTCGACGGCACAGGAGGAAATCCTCATTCAGCAGGATGCAAAGGCTGCCCACGATACCCAAGCCGCGAGCACGCGGCCTGGGGATTCATCAAGCCATGGACCCTTACCCGCCGTTCTGCTGTATGCCAATGATGATCCAATCGCCCTCGGCGCTGGCCCAGGGGTGAGCAACGTGCCAGATCTCGTCCAGTGGGTTTGCCGCGCCGCTCGCGTCCTCACGGATGAGACCGGCGAAGCGCACACTAGCGATGAGCCGATCATCGTCGCGGCGCAGGCTCAGCAGGTCCGCGCTCAGGGTCACGACCTCGGTATCGTTCGCTTCCGAGCCCATGGCTTCACGCTCACGCTTGAGCTCGGCAAAGAGCTCGGGCGAGGTGTACTCGCGGATATCCCGAAAGTCAGACCGATCCCAGGCTGCCTGCAACCGAATGAAGTGGGTCTTTGCCCCCTCGACGAAGGCCGCACCATCAAACCAGTAGGGCGCATCGGCACCAGCCAGCGTCTCGCCAGGCGCAGCCTCGGCACTGCCTCCCATGGCTCCAGCCACAGGCCGCTGCCCAGAGCCGACTCCTGCTCCACCTCCGGCCATCGGCGGCACACTCGGGCTCATCGAGCCACGACCATAAGCCGCTGCTGGCGCCGGACCGCGCCCCGCTCCCGCCGCATTGCGGCGCAGCATCTTAAACAGCATGAAGCCGCCAAAGATCAGCAGCCCGATGAGCAGGAAGTCCATGATCTGAAAGCCATCGAAGGCATCGCCGAAGAACAGCGACGCCAGCAGGCCGCCGGCTGCCAGCCCGGCGAGCGGGCCGAGCCAACGGCTGGCGCCACTGCGTGCCGGGGTGCCTTGGCGAGCGCCGGCGCTTGCGGCCTGCCCCTGCTGCGGCGATTGACGAGCAGCCTCGGTTTGCCGGGGCGCCTGCGACTTCTGCGGGACGCTGTACTGTTTACCCAGGCTGCGGCCACCGCCGAAACGCTTGGCATCGGCGGACTCGGGGGCGAGCAAGCCTCCGGCCATCAACAGGGTCAGCAAAGCAACGATAAGCGTCTTCATCGTAGTTCTCGATATCCTCAGGGTGATAACAACAGTGACAG
This sequence comes from Halochromatium sp., assembly GCF_054919635.1. Taxonomy (NCBI): domain Bacteria; kingdom Pseudomonadati; phylum Pseudomonadota; class Gammaproteobacteria; order Chromatiales; family Chromatiaceae; genus Halochromatium; species Halochromatium sp. The sequence continues at coordinate 3,638 of NZ_JBUDPI010000002.1, forward strand.
GCCTTGCCGGCTGAGCCTGTCGGGTCAGCCGGCCAGGCCAGCCTGCCGGGTCAGGGCTCCCTCGAACCGGGGATGGCTGCCGCTGACGGGCGCTTGCGCTGACCGCCCGGCGTCGGTAGCACCTGCGCCTTGCCGATACCGCGCGGATCGCTTGCCGCGGCGACCGTCCCAGCCGCGCGATCCCAGACAATCAGCTGCATGTTGCCGAATTCCTGACCGGCAGGCACCAGCTGATGTCCTCGCTCACGCAGCTGACGCTGCAAGGCCGCATCAAACGCCTCGGTCTCAAACAGGATCTGATCCGGAAGGTACTGATGATGGAAGCGCGGTGCCGCAACCCAATCCTGCGGCTCGCCGCCATCGATGGCCGCCAGGACGCCGTGCAGCACCATGGTGATGATCCGGCTGCCACCTGGCGTCCCCAGGATCACCACCGCGTCTTCGGAGATGGCGAAGGTCGGGCTCATGCTCGAGAGCATACGCTTGCCAGGCGCGATGGCGTTGCTCGCACCGCCAACCAAGCCGTAGACATTCGGTACCCCGGGCTGGGCCGAGAAGTCATCCATCTCATCATTGAGCAAGACCCCGGTACCAGGCGGGACAAAACCGGAGCCGAAGGGATAATTGATGCTCAAGGTCGCCGCAACCCGATTACCCTGGCCATCGAGGATCGAGAAGTGGGTTGTATCCTGCCCCTCAGGCTCAGTCACCAAGGGCCTGCTTGGGGTTGCACGATTGGGATCGATCCCGCGCGCGAGACCCGCCGCATAGTGGGGGTGGATCAGTCGTTCAACGGGCATCTGAACCTGATCAGGATCGCCGAGATAGAGCTCGCGATCCCGGTAGGCGCGCCGCATCACCTCGACCAAGCGATGCACCCGATCAGCCTCGCTCGCCGCCGGCCCGAGCCGCTCCTCGAGCGCCGCGAGCATGCCGAGCATCTGCACCAGCGCAACACCTCCAGATGAGGGTGGCGAGGCACTGATGATCTGCCAGTCTCGGTAACGCCCGACAATCGGCTCGCGCTCGACCACCTGATAGCGGCTTAGGTCATCCAGGCTCCAAATGCCGCCGCCGGCGCGTGCACCTTCGACCAGCTTCTGTGCCACTTCGCCTTCGTAGAAGCCCGCACGGCCCTGAGCGGCAATCGCTTCGAGCACCGCTGCGAGATCGGGCTGCCGTATCCTCGAACCAAGCTCTGGGACCTCGCCATCGACGAGAAACTGCGCCGCCGCGGCCGGCGAGGCTCGCAATACCTCCGATCGCCAGGTGGCCATCCGACGATAGACCTCATCGACCGCAAAGCCTTCTCGCGCTAGTCGAATGGCTGGGGCCAGGCTCTCGGTCAGCGGCAGCCGGCCATACTGCTCAGCGATGTGGACCAGCGCCGCGGGCTCGCCGGGGATTCCAGCCGCGAGCGGCCCGTTGAGCGAGGCACCAGGGATCAGCTCGCCAGCATCATCCAGGTAGAGATCGCGATGCGCGGCCAGTGGCGCGCGTTCCCGGCCATCGATCATCACATCCTTGCCGGTCGATGCTTGATGGAGCAGCCAGAACCCACCGCCACCGATGCCGGAGCTGTAAGGCTCCACCACAGCAAGGACAGCACTGACGGTGACGGCGGCGTCGAAGGCGTTACCGCCGGCAGCGATGATCTCGAGGCCGGCATCGGTCGCGGCCGGATGCGCACTAGCCACCGCGATCGCCGGCGGCTGCGCCTCGACTCCGGAATCGGTGACCGACTCGGCCGCAGAGCCGAGACCAGAATCATGCTCGGGGCTGGCTCCAACACCCCCTACCGCCAACCCCAATAAGAGGAGTAGCAGCAAGGCAAGCCGAACCGGCTGCACGCAGCGGTCGACGACGCAAAAAAGGCCCCCAACGGGGGCCTTAGGCCGTTGAGTCATCGACCTCGGATCAGCTGGACTCGCCGGTGATGCGCTCGTACTTGGCGCGCAGCTCTTCTTCGGTCTCTTTGTTGTCGGGATCGACGATGATGCAATCGACCGGACAGACCTCGACACATTGTGAGGTCTCGTAGTGACCAACACACTCGGTGCAAAGGTCGGGCTCGATGACATAGATCTCGTCACCTTGAGAGATGGCGTCATTCGGGCACTCGGGCTCGCAGACATCGCAGTTGATGCATTCGTCGGTGATGATAAGCGCCATAGTTCTACTCCTGCGCGTGTAGCTATTCGGAACGGAAGGTAAGAAGGACCGGGAAACCCCGTTGTGGAAGGCGAAGGCGGTGAACGCCCAACTTCAGGTCAACAGCATGAAGGCTGCCGAGACTACCAGCGTCCGTTCGCCGGGGACATTGGGATGGCGCAAAGTTTATCCAAACCGTTGCCGCAATGCAGCATGCACGCTCGGTGCGACGAACGCCGAGACATCGCCACCGAGCCGAGCGATCTGTTTCACCAGTGACGACGAGATGTAGGCGTATTGCTCAGCCGGGGTCAGGAACAGGGTCTCGATCTCTGGCGCCATGCGCCGGTTCATCCCAGCGAGCTGAAACTCGTACTCGAAGTCCGAGACCGCTCGCAGCCCACGCATGATGACATGCACCTGCGCCGAGCGGGCAAAATCGACCAGTAGACCCGAGAAGCAGACCACCTCGACATTGCTCATCGGCTGGCAGACAGCGTGCGCTAAGGCGACCCGCTCATCGGCCGAAAAGGTTGGGTCCTTCGCAATATCCCGTGCGACCGCGACGATCACACGATCAAACAAGCGGGAGGCACGATCAACCAGGTCGCTGTGTCCATTGGTGATGGGGTCAAACGATCCAGGATAAACAACACTTCGCAAGCTGCGCGCCCCTGCTCGAGGTTTTCGGTGGCGAGCAGGATAGCAGAGTCCAAGCCGGCCGATCTCCCTCGGCTGCGATTAGGCGTCCGCGGCAACGCGGACGTCGATGGCCTCTGCAAGCGCGTAACGCACCTGCCCCGCGTGCTTGTCTCGCAGCCAACGCCAGTCCGGGGGCAGCTCTGGCAAGGGCGTTGCCTTGTCAGCCTCGACATAGACCAGCGCACCCAACGCCAGCCAACCTTGCTGAGTCAGCCGAGCCAAGGCTGGGTCCAACAGGTTGGCACGAAAGGGTGGGTCCAAGAAACAGATATCGAACGTCGCCGTTGGCGATTGCTCCAGCCAGAGCAGTGCATCGGTGCAGTGAACACTGACCTGCTGAGCGCCCAGCTCAGCAACATTGGCCCGCAAGCTGCGCACCGCCGCGGGACTGCGCTCAAGCAGGGTCACGGATGCCGCGCCCCGCGACGCGGCCTCGAGCCCCAAGGCGCCGCTACCGGCGAAGCAATCCAAGCAGTGACTGCCTTCGATCACCGGCGCCAGCCAGTTGAAGAGCGTCTCACGGACTCGGTCTGCAGTCGGACGCAGACCGGGCTGCGAAGCAACAGGCAGTCGACGCCCACGCCAGCAGCCACCGATGATACGAAGCCGGCCAGCCTCAGCCTTGGTCGCCCCTGGCATCGGCCTCCTCGCTCAGAGTCTGGCTTGGCGCCGTGCTGTTGCTCGCGCTCGCTCCTAGGCTGTCTTCCGGTCTTGTGGCAAGGCTCGGGGCTTGAGCGGACTCGGCAGCAGATGGCCGTTGCAGCCCCCGACTCGACGCCGGGGATTCAGGTTGGACGCCGCTCGCAGCTGCGGCGCCTGTCGCAGACGGCTCGTCAGCAGCGCCGACGGCCACCCGCACCAGTCGCGATGGATGTACCCGACGCTGGAAGGCGTCTCGGACCTGCTCGACGCTGAGGGCGCGGATGCGCTCGGGAAAGGTCTCCAAATAGTCCAACGGCAGATCATAGAACCCGATCACGGCCAAGTAGCTGACGATCTTGCTGTTGCCAGCGATCCGTAGCGGAAACCCTCCGGTGATGTTTTTGATTGCAGCTTCTAGCTGCTCCTCTGTCGGGCCTTCCTCGATGAAGCGGGTCAGCGTGTCCAGCAGCACCTGCTGTGCCGCATCGGCTTGAGCGTTTTGGGTCTGCAGCCCCATCACCAGCGGCCCCTTGCGCTCGAGCGGCAGGAAGTAGCTGTAGACACTGTAAGAGAGCCCGCGCTTCTCGCGCACCTCGTCCATCAACAGCGAGACCAGGCCGCTGCCGCCAAGGATGTGGTTGCCGAGATAGAGCGCGAAGTAGTCAGGGTCGCCACGCCGCATACCCGGCTGACCCAGATAGAGATGCGTCTGACTGGATGGAAACTCGATCTGCTCTACCCTCGCCTGCTCGAGCCCAGGCACCGGCGGTAGGGGCGGTGGCGGCCCCACTGACGGCAGCTCTGCGGAGAGCCGCGCGGCCAGGTCCTCAGCCTGAGACCGGTCCAACGCTCCAACGATCGCGATGGTCGCGTTTGCCGCGCCGTAATAGCGACCATGGAAGGCGCGGAGATCATCGGGCGTTAGCGCCGCAACCGTCTCCGGCTCCCCGCTGGGGTCGGCGGCATAAGGATGGTCGCCATAGATCGCTCGGTAGAGCGCCTTCTGGCCGACCTCGCCGGGGTCCTGCTCAGCCAAACGTAGCGCGATCAGTCGATTCTGCCGGACACGCTCAAGCTCAGCGGTGTCGAAGGTCGGCTTGCTCAGGACCTTGATCAGGGTGTCTAGAGCGACCTCGAGCGCGTCTGGCTCGGTCAACGAGCGCAAGCGCGCGAAGCTGGTGTCGCGGTCGGTACCTGTGCCCAGCTCGGCACCAACCGCCTCGACACGCTCGGCGATGGCATCGGCATCAAGGCCCCCGGCTCCCTCGGTGAGCATGGCCGAGGTCAGCGAGGCGAGACCGGACTTAGCGCCATCGCGCGCGCTGCCGGCATCGAAAACGATCCGCACATCGATCATCGGCAGCTCTTCAGCTGCCACGAACAACACCTCGGCACCGCTAGGCGTCTGCCAGGTCTGTATCTTGGGCGCTGCCTGGGCTTGCCCCCAGAGCACTTGCCCCCAGAGCGCCGTCAGCCCAATCAAGGCCGCCGACAGGCCGCGCGAGCGTTGTAGCCAAACAGGTCTAGCGAACATCCTGAGTCTCTCCGATCATGGCCATTGCAGCTGAGCCGGCAGCCGCGTTGAAACTCTGTCGCTCGAGCGACTCCGAAGCCTGAGCCTCCGTTGCTGGAGGCCCCGACTCTGGGGAGGCCGAAACCGAGGGCCCCGAGTCTAGGGGCTGGGGCTCCAGAAGGGCGACGGTCCGGTTGTCAGTGGTCAAGTAACGCTGCGCCACGGCTTGAATCTGCTCCGGCGTCACTGCCGAGAGCCGCTCGACGATCTGATCCAACAGCTCCCAGCCAAGACCGACGGTTTCGAGCTGGCCGAGGAGCATCGCCTGATAGAAGACGCTATCGCGCTCGTAGACCTTGTTCGCAATCAGCTGGCTGCGGATACGAGCGAGCTCCTGCTCGGTGACCAGCTCCGACTTCAACCGCTCGAGCTGGGCCAAGATCGCCTGCTCGAGGGCCTTGACCGAGACACCCTTGGCCGGCGTGCCATCGATTAGCAGCATGCCTGAGAGCCGGTTGAAGGCGTTATAGCTCGCACTCACGGCTGCAGCGAGGCGCTGCTCCCGCACCAGCTCACGGCTGAAACGAGAACTGGAGCCCGCATCCAACACCGAGACGAGCATCTCCAGGGCGTAAGGCTCCCAAGGCTGCTCGGCGTCCGTGAGCGACGGCGTCTTCCAGCCGATCAAGAGATAGGGCTCCTTCGCCGGGGCCTCGACCACAAGCCGCTTCTCGCCACGCTGCTCGGGCTCCTTGCGCGGACGTGGCTGCAGCGCGGGCCCGGCCTCGATTGGACCAAAATGCTGTTCGGCAAGCGCGAAGACCTCGGGTGGCTCGACATCGCCGACCACGACGAGGGTGGCATTGTTCGGCCGATACCACATCCGATACCAGTCCCGCAGCGTCTCGATGTTCATCACATCGAGGTCGCTCGGCCATCCGATGATCGGGTTGCGATAGGGGGAAGCGGCATAGGCCGTCGCATTGAACTGCTCAAAGGCAAGCGCCTCTGGGTCATCATCAGTGCGCAGCCGCCGTTCCTCCTTCACCACCTCGATCTCTTTCGCGAACTCGTCGGCCGGCAGCGCCAGGTTGCGCATCCGGTCGGCCTCAAGCTCGAGCGCGACCTCAAGGCGATCTGCGGCGAGGGTCTGAAAGTAGGCGGTATAGTCGCGGCCGGTGAAGGCATTCTCATCGCCTCCATTCTCCGCGATGATGCGCGAAAACTCCCCAGGCGCGAGCCGCTCAGTCCCTTTAAACATCATGTGCTCGAGGGCATGCGAGACCCCCGTCACGCCTCCGTGCTCATAGCTGGAGCCGACCTTGTACCAGACCTGCGAGGTCACGATCGGTGCGCGATCATCGCGCTTAACGATAACCTTCAGTCCGTTACCGAGCACGCGCTCCTCGACCTTTGGAGCGCTGGCGTCGAGGATATCATCATCAGCGACGTCACGATTGACTTCGGCAGCGAGCAGCGGGCTAGACAGGAGAAATCCGCTGGCTGCGACCAGCGCAGCAGCGAAGCGTTGTTTCATCATGAGGATAGGTCCGTCAAATCAGCGTAGCCTGTGCGGGAAGTTGGCGACGCCCCGCCGTTGTTACAATGCAGTGGCCTGAGCCCAAGGCCCGCACCCGTGCCACCCCAATCCGGCCGCCACAGCTCCCACGCCCAACCCCAGAAGTCGTTACAAGCCCATGTTCGGATTCGGAAAAAAGAAACCACGTCAAACCGAGGCCAAAGACGCGGCTCAGCCAGCACCGGCCGAAGCAACAGGGGCGAGCGACCCGCGGCCAGTGCAGGCTCCAGAAGCGCCGGCTCCAGAAACGCGGGAGATGCCGGCAACGACGCACGAGCCAAGCAGCGCAGCGACGTCGAGCTCGACGTTCGATGGCGAGCCCGGGCAGGGCCGTCTCGGCGATGCGATCGCCCGCGCCGCAGCCAAGCGCGAGCAGGAGGCCGCGCAACAGCGTCGGCTCTTTGCCGGCCTCAAGGCCGGACTCGCACGCACCCGGGCAGTCCTAAATGCCGATATCGGTGACCTGGTCGCAGGCCGCACCGAGATCGACGAGGATCTGCTCGAGGAGCTGGAGATGCTCCTAGTCGCTGCCGACGTTGGCGTACCGACCACGCGCCGCATTATCGACGACCTCGCCTACCGGGTGAAGCGACGTGAAGCACTCGAGCCCGATGCCTTCCTCACCGCACTGCGACGCGAGCTGGCCAGCATCCTGATGGCGAGCCAGGCGCCAGTGCGCCAGCCGGCACCGGGTCGGCCGCAGGTCATCCTAATGGTTGGCGTCAATGGTGCCGGTAAGACCACCACCATCGGCAAGCTCGCCCGCCAGCTCAGGGACGAAGGCAATAGCGTCATGCTCGCCGCGGGCGATACCTTCCGCGCCGCCGCGGTCGAGCAGCTACAAAGCTGGGGAGAGCGCAATCAGGTACCGGTGGTGGCTCAGCACACCGGTGCTGACCCGGCCTCGGTGATCTACGATGCCCTGCAGGCCGCGACCTCGCGCGGCATCGATGTGCTGATCGCCGACACCGCGGGACGGCTCCACACCAAGTCGAACCTGATGGAGGAGCTCAAGAAGATCGCGCGCGTGATGAAGAAGATCGATCCGGATGCGCCGCATGAGGTGATGCTGGTGGTCGATGCCAGCGCCGGTCAGAACGCACTGCAACAGGCGTTGCAGTTCAACGAGGCACTCCCGCTGACCGGCATCACCTTGACCAAGCTCGATGGCACCGCCAAGGGCGGTATCATCTTTGCCATCGCTGATCGGCTACAGGTACCGTTTCGCTTCATTGGCGTCGGTGAGAAGGTCGAGGACCTGCGTCACTTCGAGGCCGACAGCTTCCTCGATGCATTGCTGAGCCCGTGATCCGTTTCACGCAGGTCAACAAGCGCTTTGCGGAGCGTGGCGACGCCCTCAAGGACCTGAGCTTCGAGCTCGCTGCCGGCGAGATGGCGTTCCTAACCGGTCATTCAGGTGCCGGCAAGAGCACGTTGCTCAAGCTGATCGGCCTGCTCGAGCGACCAACCCGCGGCCAGATCCTAGTCGACGGCCGCTCGCTGGGCGATCTGCCGCGCCGGCGCGTGCCTTATCACCGGCGGCGAATCGGCATGATCTTCCAGGACCATCGGCTGCTCAATGATCGCTCCGTCTATGACAATGTCGCGCTGCCAGTGGCGGTCACCGGCATGCCGAGCCGCGAGATCGGCCGTCGCGTACGGGCAGCGCTGGATCAGGTCGGGCTGCTCAGCTTCGAGCGCGCATGTCCAGTGGCGCTCTCCGGCGGCGAGCAGCAGCGTGTCGGGATCGCCCGGGCCATCGTCGGTCGGCCACCGATCATTCTGGCCGATGAGCCCACCGGTAACCTCGACCCCGGGCTCGCAAGCGAGATCTATGACCTCTTCGAGCGCTTCCACGAGGTCGGCGTGACGCTCTTGATCGCCACCCATGATCAAGAACGGATCAGCCGAATGGCCTATCGTATCCTGCGACTGCATCAGGGCCGACTGGTCGCTGATTCGGGTAACTGGTAGATGAGCCGACGCCGCTCAGCTCCCATAGGCATTCGGCAGGCAGGCAATCGGCAGGCGGGCAGCAGCGGTCTGCGCCGCCGTTATCTCTTAGCCTGGCTCGAGCAGCATCGCGAGGTCGCGACCGCAACCCTCAAAGGACTGCTAAAGCAGCCGCTGGGCACATTGATGACCTTGGCAGCCGTTGCAATCGCGCTCGCCTTGCCGACCACACTCAGCGTCGCCCTCCACAATGTGAAGCGGCTCGGTGGCGATTGGCAACGCAGCGCCGCGGTTTCGGTGTTTCTCGAAGCCGAGGTCGATGAGGCGCAGGGCGCGCAACTACGCCAGCGCCTGCAGCAGCTCCCGGAGGTTGAGACGGCAACGCTCGTCTCACGCGCCGAGGGCCTGGCCGAGTTTCGTGACTATAGCGGACTTGGCGCAGCACTGGATCAGCTCCCCGAAAACCCCTTACCGGTTGTCATCGAGCTGCAGGTACAGCGCGCAATGCTAGCTCCAGCCACGCTCAGTCCCTTTATCACGCGCGTCGACGCCTTGACCGAGGTCGACTTTGTGCGCGAAGACGCGCAGTGGGCTCAGCGCTTCAACGCCATCGTCGACCTGCTGCGCACGGCAACGGCGCTGCTCGCGCTGCTGCTCGGGCTTGGCGCCTTGCTGGTCATCGGCAATACGATCCGTCTCGAGATCGAAAACCACCGCGACGAGATCCAGATCATGGCCCTGGTCGGAGCCACCCCGCGCTTCGCGCGGCGCCGATTTCTCTATATCGGCGCCTGGTATGGACTGATCGGCGGCACTCTCGCCGCGATGCTGGTCACGCTGCTGGTCTGGCTGCTGGCCAGCGAGGTCGCATCGCTCGCCGCCGTCTATCACAAGAGCTTTAACATCCGTGGGCTCAGTGCAGCTCAAGCAGCGATGCTACTGCTGGGTGGCGCGCTCCTTGGCATCATCGGCAGCTGGATTGCCGTCAGTCGCCATCTCGGTCTAAGTGATGGCCCCTGACCCAATCCCAAATCAGGCATCAGATCAGGCCCCAAACCAGCCCCTAGACCAAGCGCTCGCTCCCTCCCCGGCAAGGACGCCCCCCTTCCCTTGGGCAGTCCTCAGCATCGCCTCAATCGCACTGCCAAGCAGCTATCGCGTTGTCCGCAAAGGTCGGCGCGAACTTGTCTAGAGCCACGGGATCAAAGCGTTTGGACGGAATTCCGGTAGATCACCCGGGACTTCTTCGGTATTGTCTAAGCTTTGCCACAGGAACTTTCCGTTCAAAGCCTGCTCGAAAACCCTGTCGCGACTATTGTGAAACGTCGCAAACACTGCTAGCATTATTCCCGAGCAAAACACTAGGGTATTCCATCATGACCAACGACATCGCGGCCATTGGAACGTTATCGACCGGCAACATCGATAGTTACATCTCGAGCGCCTACCAGATTCCAGTCCTGACCGCCGAGGAGGAGCAATCCCTCGCTATCAGGCTACGTGACAACGGGGACATGATGGCAGCGCGGCGTCTGGTGCTGTCACACCTTCGATTCGTGATACGCATCGCGCGCGGCTATCTCGGCTACGGGCTGCCGCTACCGGATCTGATTCAGGAAGGGACCGTGGGCCTGATGAAGGCCGTGCGTCGATTCGAGCCCGACGTTGGCGTCCGCCTCGTCTCCTTCGCAGTGCACTGGATTCGCGCCGAGATCCACGAGTACATCTTGCGCAACTGGCGCATCGTGAAGGTTGCAACCACCAAGGCGCAGCGTAAGCTATTCTTCAACCTGCGTAGCTCAAAGAAGCGGCTTGGCTGGTTCTCGAAGCAAGAGGTCGATGACGTCGCAGCGGACCTCGGCGTCAAGCCTGAGACCGTGCTCGAGATGGAGTCGCGGCTCTCGAGCCATGATATGTCGTTCGACGGGCACGACGATGATGACGATGAGTCACCCTCGGCGCCGTCGACCTACCTGCCGGATTTCCGCATGGAGCCCGGTGCTGCACTCGAGCGCGAGGACAACGACGGCTGGCAGCGCGAGCGTCTGTTCGCGGCGCTCGAGCAGCTCGACGAGCGCAGCAAGGTGATCCTGCGCGAGCGCTGGCTGAGCGAGCGCAAGCAGACCCTGCACGAGCTTGCCCAGCAATTCAACGTTTCCGCCGAGCGTATTCGCCAGATCGAGAAGAACGCGATGAACAAGCTTCGCGTCCAGCTCGAGCTCTAGCCGACCAGTACGCGGACCAGCCAGCCACCGCTGGCGGATGCCCAACACACTGCCCCGCGATGCGAGCGAGGCCCCAACCGTGCAGCTGGGACCTCGCTCGAGAGGGGTACTCGTTGTGCGCTGACTGTTAGCCCAGGGGACGGGCCTGTGGCAACCTAGCACCTGTGAAGCAGACGATGCCGGCCGAACGCGCTTCTGGCCTAGCCATCGGGTCGTTAACGCAATGGTCGCCTAGAGACTCGCATCGGCGCTAACCACGACATCAAACGTCTCGATCTTTCCCTCCCCGTTGTAGGCCTCCTTCGGCAGTGGGTTCGCATGGGCCTGCTTGAAATCTTCAGAGCCGATCCAGGCCTCAAACGCCCCCTGATCCTGCCAAAGGGTCTCCACCACATAGGGCGTCTCATCGCTCGTCGGCCGCAACACCGCCATGCGCACGAAGCCCGCCTGGAGCTCCACCTGCCCTGCACGCTTCCGAAAACGCTCCTCAAACGCCTCCCGCCACTCCGGGGCCACCGGCACTCGATTCATCACGCAAAACATCAGCCTTCCTCCAAAATTAGGAAAAATTGAGCCACTCGGTTCATACTTGGCGGGGTCATACTTGGTAGGTTCATAAGCCGCGTGCAGATCGTACACCGCCGAGGTCCACAGCGCTGATGTCAGAGAATCGCTCTAGCTCCGCATCCCTGCTCGTCCCGGCCGCCTTGGGACTGTTGCTCAGCTCCTGCGCCCTGACACCCGCGAGCACGACGTTTCAACAGCCACCGGCGTCCGCTGAGGCGACATCGGAGCGGAGCAACGTCAGGATCTATGGCACCATTTCCACCTCAATCACGCACAGCACCCGATGATGTCGATGATCACTGCCTTCGCACACTCCGGCGCCCGCCTGGCTCTCGCTGGACTCTGCGCCAGCGCGCTCCTCGGTTTACCAACAGCCGCCGACGCAGCGGTTCCGGCAACGCCGGTGATGACGATCTACAAGTTCAACGGCCCCTTACACGTCCCCTACTACAACATCGGCGCCAATGGCCCGGGTAGCCGCGCTGGCAGTCTGCCGCAGGGCACCTCGGTGATCCCCTGCCTGGTGGTGCGCAACGGCCGCGCCCTAACCGATGCCAAGGGCACCCCTTACGTGGGCTTCGAAGTAGTCGTCAATCCGGCTAAGGACAGCGGCCAGGCCGCCACGCGCGAGTTCGAGCGCGCCTTCGCTGAGCGTGAGTCCCTGCGGGTCAAGAACCATCATTGCGATCAAAAGGTTCGCCATGTGCTCAACATCCGTGATCTCTACGTGCTCAAGAAGCCGCCGTTCTTCGACCCACCCGGCAAGGGTGATCCAGCAGCGGCCGAGCGCGCAGGCAAGACCGAGCTGGACAAGATCGTTCGCGTCTTCCACAACTCGCCGGAATGCGCCGCAGTGGACCGAGACGCGATCGGGCGCCGAGGTCGACTCGCGAGCGCTTGGGACCGATTCATCGCCAAGCACGACGGACGCTGGGATGCCACCACGTTGGCCCGCGCCAAGCATCTCGACTATGCCATGCGCACAGCCATCTTCGAGGGACACCTGGACCGCGGCTGCACCGCTTACGGCGCCTGCGAGCGCAACGTGGTCGTGCTCTCGATCCGCAATCGCGGCGTCGGCCAGTGCCTGAGGCGCCAGGGCTGCACCTTCCCCGGCGACTTCCAGGGCATCGCCTCGGATGTCGGCCAATACAACATCTGGGATGCCTATCTGACCCAGATCTCGGGGCTCACCTCCTGCTATCTGCGCACTGATTTGGCCAATCAGGGTGATTACGACCTCTATCAGGGCATCTACAGCCAGAGTGTTGGCGACGCCGAGACCATTCTCTACGGGGGTACGCCCGCATTGACGAGCGTCTTTCCCGGCAACCGTCTCGATGACCTCACCGAGCTACGTCACTACTATCATCCACCAGCGATGGGCAAATGCTTTCCCCAGCATGATCGGGTGGAGTACATGTCCGGTGCGGTGGCGGAGAAGGGCTCCGATCATGTGTTGATCGCGAACACTCGGATCAAGGTCGGCGAACGGGTCGGCAGCGGCTATCGGTTCAAGGAATTCCGCTTCGACCAGGTTGGGCGAGACGATGCGATACGCATCGAGGACAATTACCCGGGCTTCATTGTCGACGGGCGTAAGGTCAGCCTTGGGGGTGGGGGCGGCTGTACGCCCTATGGCGTCTCCAGTGGCTGCCGCTTCTCAAACGTCGGTCGCTATCGTCGCACCCCAAGCTGGCTGACCGCCGGCAAACCGCTGGCCCTGAACTGCCGTATCAACGACCGCGGCGAGACCTGCAGTGGCAGCGGCCGCGAGCAGTCGGTCACCGTCGGCGGCGCCTGCGACATCGAGATGCTGCCGGTCTCGCGGGTGCACTGAGCCGCGCCAGCATCATCGAAGTGATCCGTCTACTCCGGACTCTCGCCTAGGGTCTGATAGTACTGCTTGATGTCTTCGCCGATGGTCGCGGTGATCTGGTAGAAGACCTCGTGCGAGATGCGCACCGGTTGGTCGTCGACCTGGTCTGCTTGAGCGCAGGTCTCGGCGATGAGCCGATAGAGGTAGTTGAGCACAAAGCGAGGCTGGCGGAGCTTGTCCAGGGCACCGAGGATCTCGCGTTGCGGGATGACAGAGGCGAAGAGGTTGTCGAGCGGATAGGGATGGCTTGGATCGGCTCGACAGATGCGCAGGCGTGCCGACATCATGTCGAACAGTTGCTTATCGCCCCAACGGAACGGATAGATGATCTTCTGCTTATCGAAGCGCGCCTCGTTGGCCTTCTCGGAGCCGGCCTTGCGCACTGCCTCATAGAGCTGCCTGGGCAGCAACATCTTGAAGCTGAGATTGGGATGCAGCTGCAAGATCCGATTGTTCCAGAGCGGCCAGACAAAGGCCTCCATGCGCTCACGGTCGCCATTGATCAACGACGGCTCATCGACCTTGTCCATCACGACCACGATCTGCTGATAGCCCAGGTTGAGCGCGACATCGATGAACTTGGTCGCAAACAGCCGGCGGACGTCGTCGTCGTCACGCCAACCGCTGCGCTTGACATCCTGATCCTTGAGGTACCCCTGCGGAACTGAGCGCAGCGCACGCTCGACATCACGGGCGTTGCGATCGCGGACCAGGATCTCCCGCTCCGCAGACCGCGCAACGCCGCGATAGAAGGCGCCGCGCACCAGCGGCAAGATCCCCAGCGAGAGCAGCGCAGCGCTCGACTCCTTGAGATTGCCGAAGAAGCCTCCGATCAGCCCGCGCGGCAACAAGCGTCGCGCCAGCGACGCCATGATGCGGTTGTAGCGATCCGGCGGACCGCTGACATAGAAGGCCATCAACATCATCAGATCGTGCCGCTGATACTGCTCCAGACGCTCCAATGGCAGATCGGCCGTCTTGATCTCCTTGAGCAGTGCTTCCATGCCACAGACCAGGATCGCATCCAGATGCTGAGCAAGGCGAAAATCCTTGAGCGTGACCGCAACCTCTCGGCGCCGATCGTGCTCGCTCTTACGCTTGAAGGCCTCCAGAAAGCCGTTGAAGTCATCGTAGTGCAGTAGCAGGATGCGACTCTTGTGCTGACTGTTGAAGTGCTCGATGTTCTTCTCCAACGCCAGGCGTAGCGCTGACTTACCGCTGCCTTTAACGCCGAAGATCATCGAGGTGCCGCGCCCCGGGGGATCACCAAAGAACTTGTCCCAGGCCTGATGATTGAAGGTGTAGCCGGCCTCGTTGACCAGATCCTCGAAGACCTTGTCGTTTTGTGCCTCTTCCTCGATGAACGGGTTACGAACCAGCCCATGAGACCTTAGGAACTGCGCCATCGCAATGGACATGGACAGAAGTACCTTTTTTCGACGAATAGCAGCCGTGCCTGCAAACGTGCCCTAGTGGCCCTGAAGACAAGGGCCGCTGCTGCAAGCTAGCTCTCGGGGATAAAAGATGAGCGCGACCTGGAGCCGGGTTGACTACCCCTGCTGATCAGAGCTTTGGCGAATGCTCGATCACGATGAATGCGAGGACCCCAAACGAGCCGGCCAACATCATGATTCGCGGAAGCAGCGACCGTTCGGCGAAACCGTGCAGCTTGCGCTTGAGCTCACAGATAAAACCGCCCTCGGGCGCCTTGCGCATCTGACAGATGCGCAGCGCAAAGCGCGCGAGCAAACGACGCGCGAGATCGAAGGTGGAATACAAGAAGACGGCAAGTGCGACAAATGTCGCGATACCGAGCAACCAATTTTCTAGATAGCCCATGATAATAGTCCGAGGTGCAGGTCTTCGACAGAGGTCAGATCTCTACCCTCCATCGGTTAGGGACTATCCTGCCACAGTACCCCCGCGGTGTCTTTGCGATCTCGGGTCTAATTGCTGCTCGAGCTCTGTTTTTGGCTACCCCGCCCGCACCCGCTGTCAAGGCTCAGCATCGACCCGAAGGCAGCGCGCGCTCTGTGTCTTGCTCAGCCGAACCCAGTCTGGATAGGTCGCCGAGCAGACCCCGATTGCCTGTGGACAGCGGGGGTGGAAGTGGCAGCCGGACGGAGGCGCGACCGGTGACGGCATATCCCCCTCGAGCCGGATGATCTGGCGCCGCTCGGTCTTGTCCATCATCGGCACTGCCGAAAGCAGGGCCTGGGTATAGGGATGGCGGGGATCATCAAGCACCTCGGTCGCAGTGCCCTGCTCGACGATGCGACCGAGATACATCACCGCGACCTCATGCGCCAGATAGGCGACCACCGAGATATCGTGCGTGATGAACAGGTAGCTGATTCCGAGCTCATCTTGCAATCCCTTGAGCAGATTCAGGATCTGCGCCTGTACCGAGACGTCCAGGGCGCTGGTGGGCTCATCGCAGACGATCAGCTTGGGGTCAACAGCCAGTGCCCGGGCGATGCAGATGCGTTGCCGTTGACCACCGGAGAACTCGTGCGGATAGCGATCCATGGCCTGCTCGCCGATGCCGACCTGATCCAGCAGCCGAGCCACTCGCCTCCGCCTTGCTACCCGACCCTTCTCGATCCCAAGCGCTTGCAGGCCCTCACCGACGATATCACCGACCAGCATGCGAGGGTTCATCGAGGCGAAGGGATCTTGAAAGATGATCTGCAGGTCCTTGCGGTAGCGTCGCATCTGCCCGGCTCGGATCGCAGCGAGATCGACACCCTTGTAGCGCACCTGGCCACCTGTGGGTAACTCAAGCTGCAGGATGCCCTTACCAACGGTCGTCTTGCCGCAGCCGGATTCGCCAACCAGGGCCAAGGTCTGGCTCGCCTTCAAGCGCAGGTCGACACCGTCGACGGCCTTGACCTGATCCACCGTGCGGCGAAACAACCCGCGCTGGACCGGAAAGTGCACCTCGAGCCCATCAACGGCGAGCAATGCCTGCTCGTTGGAGTCGAGCCCCGCCTCAGTCGGCCCCGCCGAAGCGCTGACACCAGGCATCGCCTCGGCGGGGCCGGGCGCCAAGCCAACCTCCGATTCCCGAAACCGCGCCGGTCCCTCGGCCCAGAGCAGGCAGCGCACCTGCTGCTCGAGGTTAGACTGAAACCAGCCGATCGGCGACTGGCGGCAGGCCGCCATGACCCGGGGACAGCGATCGGCGAAGCGACAGCCGACGAAGGGCTGATCCAAGGGCGGGACCCGCCCTGGGATCACCGCGAGCTCACCGTGGCGCTTGCTCGCACTCGGCACACTCTCCATGAGCTTGCGGCTGTAGGGATGCGCTGGCGCGGCAAAGAAGGCATCGACGCTGGCCTCCTCGACGATCTGCCCGGCATACATCACCGCGAGCCGGTCGGCGGTCTCGGCGACCACCCCAAGATCATGGGTGATCAGGAGCACCGCCATCCCGGTCTCTGCCTGCAGCCCCTTGAGCAGCTGCAGCACCTGGGCTTGGATCGTGACATCGAGGGCGGTGGTTGGCTCATCGGCAATCAGCAGCTGCGGGTCGCCGGCGAGCGCCATCGCGATCATCACCCGTTGTTTCATCCCACCCGAGAGCTGGTGGGGGAACTCGCCCGCGCGCTGCACCGGGTCGGGAATGCCCACCGAGCGCAGCAGCTCAACGACCCGCTCCGCAACCGCCGCCTTCGGCAGACGCTGGTGCAAACGGATCGCCTCGGCGATCTGCTCGCCAACCTTAAGCACCGGATTCAATGAGGTCTGCGGCTCTTGGAAGATCATCGCCATGCGTCCACCGCGGACGCTGCGCATCTCGCGCTCGGTCAGATCCAGCAGCTCGGTGCCGTCAAGCCGAGCCGAGCCGCCGGTGATCCGGCCGGAGAGCGGCAGCAGACGCATCAGCGCCAAGGCCGTCATCGACTTGCCACAGCCGGATTCACCGAGCAGCGCCAGCGTCTCGCCACGGCGGATCGAGAAGCCGACCCCGTCACAGACGCGCACCGGCCGCTCGCCGCTGCCGAGCTGTGCCCTGAGTTCCGAGAGTTGCAGCAAGACGTCGCTCATTGAGACAGGCCAAGGCGGTGGATCAAGGGGGCATGGATCTGAAGCAGGCTCATGCAGCGCTCCTTAGCCGCGGATCGAAGGCATCCCGAACCACATCGGCGAGCAGATTGGCCGCCAGCACCAGGGTGAACATGAACACGAAAGCCGCGGCCAGCGACCACCAGACAACAGGATCGCGGGCCAGCTCGAGCCGAGCGCTGTTGATCATGTTGCCCCAGCTATTCATGGTCGGATCGACGCCGATGTTGACGTAGGAGAGCACCGCTTCGGCCAGCACCAGGCCACTGAAGTCAAGGACCAGCGTGATCATCACGATATGCAGCACATTCGGCAGGATATGGCGGCCGATCACCGTTGAATGCCGCACGCCCAGTGAGCGCGCTGCTTGCACATAGTCGACCTCGCGCAGCTTCAGCGACTCACCTCGCAGCAGTCGGCAGAGTCCAGTCCAGCTGGTCACTCCGAGGATGATGCAAAGGAACAGCAGGCGCAGATCGGCGCGCTCCACCAGACTCTGGAATTGATCCGCGTGATTGGTCATGTAGACCTGCAGCATCAGGATCGCGGCCGCGATCAACAGCACGCCTGGGATCGAGCTCAGCGTGGTATAGAGGTACTGGATCAGATCGTCGGTGCGGCCGCCGAAGTAGCCCGCCATGATGCCTAGGATCACCGCCGCCGGCAGCATCACCAAGGTCGTCAAGGTGCCGATTACGAGGCCGGTGCGGATGCTCTTGAGGCTCTGGTAGAAGACGTCCTCGCCGACCTTGTCGGTGCCAAGGATATGGTACTTGGCCGCCAACTCGGCGGCCACGAAGCTGAGCACCAGCATCAGCGCCAACGTCATCAGCCCGACCCGCCAGGGCAGCTCGGTCTCGCCGCGCCAGAT
Organism: Halochromatium sp.; assembly: GCF_054919635.1. Classification (NCBI taxonomy): domain Bacteria; kingdom Pseudomonadati; phylum Pseudomonadota; class Gammaproteobacteria; order Chromatiales; family Chromatiaceae; genus Halochromatium; species Halochromatium sp. The sequence continues at coordinate 21,788 of NZ_JBUDPI010000002.1, forward strand.
CGCCTGTGCGCTGTCATTAAAGGACTGTCGCCAGCGCCAGCCAAGCACGGCGATCAGCACAGTCATCAGCGCGGTCCAGGCAATGAGCCCTTTGACCATGCCAAAGAGGCCGCGGATCGCGATATCGACACCGCGTTGCGCGGGCTCAGTCAGGTGCGCCCCGCCATGCTCGAGCTGCGGATAGTCGCGGATCACGCTGCCGTCAGGCTGCTCGATTGCCTCCTTGACGAACAGCTGGGTCGCAAATGGTGCCGAGAAGGTCTTCTCCTGGCGCGCGCGCAGGTCGCTGAGCCAGAGATCCAGCACCGAGATGATCTGGGTCGAGTAGGTCGGCGTCGCGCTTGCGGAGGCCTCCGAGTGCTCGGCGTCGCCGCTCGCGACCTGATCTTTGAGATGATCCTGAGTGGGCTGATCCTGGTCGCCCGCGCGCTGATCGTTGGCGTCAGCAGCTGCGGTCTGCGCACCGGTGGCGACAACGGCCTGATCATCGGCAGCGGACGGACCATCGGTTGCTGCAATCGGCTCGATACGCGGATGAAAATGCAGCGAATCGAGCAGCCCAATGCCAACGTAGAACAGGATCACCACCAGCGCGGCGACGCCGACCGGAGAGCGACCCACCTGGAGCCAAGGCCCGCGCAGATGCTCATGCCGCGCGGCATAGACCCCGAAGCCGACACCGACTGCGAGCAGCACGAAGATCAGGGCATCGGTGATCAGGATGACCGGCACGGGCGCGCCCTCAAGACAGCCGAACCCTGGGGTCGACCAGGGTGTAAGAGATGTCGGTCATGATCAGACCGATGATATAGAGCACCGAGCCGAGGAAGACCATCGCACGTACGATCGAGAAGTCCTGTCGGTTGATCGCATCGATGGTATAGCTGCCAAGGCCAGGCACGCCGAAGAAGGATTCGATGATCAGGGCCCCCATGAACAGCAGCGGCAGCACCGCGACCACCCCGGTGAGGATCGGAATCAGCGCATTGCGCAGCACATGGCGGAATAGGACCGCACGCTCGCGCAGGCCCTTGGCACGCGCAGTGCGCACATAGTCGCGATTGATCTCCTCGAGGAAGAAGGTTCGGTACAGGCGCGTGCTGCTGCCGATCCCAGCGGCGACGCCGACGACAACCGGCAAGATCAAGAACTTCAAGGCCTCGAGCCCACGGTCATAGCCCGAGATCGGCACCAGGTGAAACAGCTTGCCGATCAAGAACTGGCCGCCAATGATGTAGAAGAGCCCAGAGATCGACATCATCGCCACCAACAACACGACACTTCCGAAGTCGATATAGGTGGCACGAAAGAACACGATCATCAACGCATAGCTGACGCTGATCGCCAGCCCGACTAATAAGGTCGGTATCGCGATTGCCAAGCTCGGCCACATGCGCTGGCGGATATCGAAGCCGATATCGCGGCCGCTGTCAGACTGACCGAAGTCGAGCGCGAACAGCTTCAAGGACTTGTCGAAGAAGATGGTCTCGGTGACCTTGCCAACACCTGCGGCCTGCGCATTGTAGAGCAGCGGCTTGTCATAGCCATGCTCGGCCTTCCAGGTCTGGATGGCCTCTTCACTGACCCGTTTGTCGCCAAGCTGCATCCGCGCCATATCGTCGGGCGAATTGACGATGAAGAACAGTAGGAAGGTGATCAGGTTCACGCCGACCAGGATCGGCAGCGCATAGAGGAGGCGGCGCAGGATATACGCGCTCATCGGGCTCGACTCCGCTCGCGCCGACGCGCGACGATCAGCGCTGGGATCGCACCGACGATCAAGATCACCACCAAGGCCCCGATCGGCCAGAGTACCGGCGGGTTCCAGCGCTCACGCAGCTGCTCGCGCCGGGCGGGATCGAGTCGACGGTACTTGAGGGTGTTATTGGCCATCAGGTTCGGCTTCACATTCTGAAGCCATTGGTGGTGCAGGCTGAAGGCCTTCGGATAGAAGCCGAACGACCAGGGCGCGTCATGCTGCAGGATCGCATTCATCCGGTCGATCACCTGCTGACGCTCAGGTCCATCTTCCATGTTCTTCATCTGCTCGAATAGCGCATCGAGCTCCGGGTTCTGGTAGTTGGCCGCATTCTCGCCGCCATCGACCTTACGATTCGGTCCATAGAGCAAGAAGAAGAAGTTCTCGGGGTCCGGGTAGTCGGCGTTCCAACCCCACATGAAGACCTGACCAGTGCCTTTGCGGATCTTCTCTTGGAAGCGATTGTAGTCCGTCGCACGCACGACCAGCTCGATGCCGAGCTTGGCGAACTGCTTGCGCATCCAATTCAGCCGCGCCTTGCCGCCCGGTCCCGCGTCCATGGCCTCATAGTAGATCGTCAGCGGACGGCCGGTCTCTGGATCTCGGCCGTCCGGATAGCCGGCCTCGGCGAGCAACGCCCTGGCCTCGTGGATCGGCTTGCGTACTGCGCGGCCGTCCTCCCAGTCGAACACATAGGGGTTGATGCCGGCCTCGCCCTCGCGGTGTCCGAAGATCCCAGGCGGCAGCGGGCTTTGCCCCTGCACGCCGCGCCCGTTGGCGAAGATCGAGATGTACTCGCCAAAGTCGACCGCGATGCTGATTGCCTGGCGCAGCAACCGCGCACGCTCGGAGTCGCCGCCGAGCAGCGGATCAAGCATGTTAAAGCCCATGTACCAGATCGAGGTCTGCACCGCGGTGACCAGCTCGATGCCCTGCTGACGCATCTCATCGGTGAGGCCAGCCTCGCCTGCGGCATCGAATTGGATGGCCTGATCGAAGGCGTCCGAGCTCACGCCCGAGCTGTCGTAGAAGCCCTGCAGAAACTTGTTCCAGTACGGGATACTCTCCTGCTCGAGGCTGTAGATGGCCCGATCGATAAACGGCAATGGCTTGCCGGCATCGGCGAGCAGCCCAGCGGCTTGGTCCCCTGGCATGCCTTGGCTCGGATAGCGCTCGCCATGGAAGTTCGGATTGCGCGCGAGCACCATACGCAGGTTCGGATTGTTCTCGCTGAGCATGAACGGTCCTGTCCCGACGGGGTACCAGTCGAGGCTGAGGTTGTTCTCGCGCATCCCGATCTGCCCATAGAGGGCCTCGGCCTCCCAGGGCATGGGCGCGAAGAACGGCATCGCCAGCCAGTAGACGAACTGCGGGTAGCGACCCGCGAGCCGAATCCGATAGCGGTAACGATCCACGACCTCGGCACCCTCGAACGGGATCTGACGAAGATCGAAGAACAGTCGCTCGCCGTTCACGGGCTCGGGCGCCGCTGCGTCGATCCGCTCGCTCAGCTCGCTGAACCCAAGGATGTGGTCACTCATCAGGCTCGCGATCGGCGAGTGCAGCCAGGGCGTCGCCAGGCGCTTGATCTGATACACGTAGTCCTCGGCGACCAGCTCGCGGGCACCGGTTTCGGGCAGATCCTTCAAGGCATTGAGCTGACTGGCCCTCTGTGCATCGAGCTGATGATAGCGGTAGAGGCCATCATCGTCCTTTGCGAAGGCTGGATGCGGTTGATAGTTGATGCCCGGGGTGATCGAAATCAGATACTCACTGACTGCAATCTGCGCCGGATCAGCATCTGCCGGCAGAGGGTCTCCGTTTGCGTCGAAGTAGCGGACCTCGGGGAGCGCCTGAGCGGTGAGCGGGACAAGGGCGTAAGGGCGTTTCAGGAAGTGGTACTGCAGTGGCGGCTCGTAGACCTGCGCGATGAAGGCATACTCGTTCGAACTGTACGAGCGCACTGGGTCTAGATGCTTGGGGCGCTCGGTAAAGGCGCCGTAGAGGATGTTCTCACCCGATTGTGACTCGGGATAGGGATTGTTCCAGGGCGGCTCACCGCAGGCGCTGAGAGACAGCAGCACGACCATCGGCAGGAGCCAGGAACGGCACGCGCGCACCATCGATGCTTCCCGCGCGGGCTGAGTTTCGGTAACGTTAGGGACCGTTTCAAACATCGGCAGATTCAAGCGTTGCCAGGACATTGGCCGTAGCAGGGCCAGAGCCGACAGCAACGGCCAGCGCTAGCGGCGACGAAGCGGCGCGCTATCCTGAGGCCGCTCACCGCGCAGCGCCTGTCTGAGAGAGAATACTATCTGCCCCCATCATATCCGCATGGAGAGACTCTATGGGCTTTTTGTCCGAGAAACGTATCCTCGTCACCGGGGTTGCTAGCAATCGCTCGATCGCCTGGGGCGTCGCCCAGGCCATGCATCGCGAGGGCGCGACCTTGGCCTTCACTTATCAGGGCGAGAAGCTCAAGGGCCGGGTCGAGGACCTGGCATCCCAGTGTGACGCCGAGTTCGTCCTGCCGCTCGACGTCTCGAGCGATGAGCAGATCGATAGCTGTTTTGCCGCCCTTGGCGAGCACTGGGATGGGCTCGATGGCATCGTGCATTCCATCGCCTTCGCACCTAAGGATCAGCTCGAGGGTGATTATGTCGACAGCGTTACGCGCGAGGGGTTCGCCGCCGCCCAGGATATCAGCTCCTACAGCCTCGCCGCGCTCGCCAAGGCGGGACGACCGCTGATGCAAGGGCGCAATAGCGCTATCCTGACCATGAGCTACCTCGGCGCGGTGCGCGCTGTGCCGAATTACAACGTGATGGGGATCGCTAAGGCCAGTCTGGAGGCCAACGTGCGCTATCTGGCCGCATCGCTCGGTCCAGAAGGGACCAGGGTCAATGCCGTCTCAGCCGGGCCTATCCGCACCTTGGCGGCCGCTGGCATCGCTGATTTCCGCTCGATGTTGAAACAGGTTGAAGAGCGCACGCCGCTGCGACGCAATGTCACCATCGAAGAGGTCGGCAACGCCGGTGCCTTCCTCTGCTCCGATCTGGCATCAGGCATCACCGGCGACGTGCTCTACGTCGACACCGGCTACCACATCCTCGGCCTCGGCTGAGCGCTCAGGCAACCGGGTCCGGGCAACCGGGTTCCGGCCGCGGTCGTTCGGACCCTGCCATCGTTCAAGGAGAGGAGCTCGACCCCGGAGCTCGATCCCAGCTCTCTAGGATGAGGGCGAACGTCCAAGCCGTGTCAGCGAATCCCCTGCAGCCAATCCCCGCTTCACCCATCGGCGACATCGGCCTTCTCGCCTTGACCGTCTCTCCGAAGCAATTGCCTTGGAGCCATCTCATCGGCGCGTTCTGCGGTTGATCGGCGTTCCGTCTAGAACGGCTCGTCCGTCACCAGCGGTTTGCGCTCGATCTTCGCACGCGCCTGCATCGCCGCGAGCACCGCATCGACATCGGCAGACGCTAGCGAGCGCGTGAGCATGCCTGTCTCAGCCTCGAGCTCGGCCTCGTCGATTTGGTTCGGATCACCGTCATTCACCTCAGAAACGACCACAACAAAGGCGTCCCCAGAATCGCTTGCACTGGTGCTGCCAACGCTCAGATCGTCTCCGGCTGCCGGCCGAGGCAGCGAAAAGGCGAGCTGGGTGACCTCGAGGGGCCGCCCCGGCGCGGATCGGTCGACCTCCCCTGCCTCAACCACCTCGAAGCCCTGCGCGGCCTCAGCGAGAGCCTGTCCAGCCTCGACTTCGGCGACGATCGCCTCGGCTGAATCCTGAGCCGCTTCGGCCTTCTGCTGCGCCTTGAGCACGGTGACGATCTCATCGCGCACCTCATCAAGCGGCTTCACCGAGGGCTCATGATGCTCGGCGACACGCAGCACCAATGCCTGCAGGGCGTCGGGATCGGGCTCAAGCAGCGCGCTGTTATTGCCAAGCTCAAGCACCTCCTCACTGAAGGCGGCAGCAACCACGCGTGGATTGGCAAAGACACCTTCGCCACCGCTGCGATCGATCCACTCACTGAGCCGGACCTCGAGACCCAGGGCCTCTGCCGCAGGGATCAGGCTATCCGGCGACTCATAGGTCAGCGTGGCCAGCTGCTCGGCTTGCTCAAAGAAGACGCTTTCGGCACCGCCGCTACCGAGATCAGCAATCAGTTCGTCTTTCACCGCCTCAAAAGGCTGCGGCTCGCCGCCACGGACATCCAAGACCTCAACCAGGTGGTAGCCGAAGCGGCTGCGGACCGGCTCACTCAGGGTCTCGGGCTCGAGCGCAAAGACCGCCTGCTCGAAGGCGGGATCAAGCGTACCTCGGGCAACCCAGCCAAGGTCGCCGCCCTGACTAGCGCTGCCAGGATCTTCGGAGACCTCGGTGGCGACCTCTGCAAAGGGCTCGCCGCCGCGGATGCGCTGTTGGATCGCCTGCAAGCGCTCTCGCGTCTCGTCGAGCACGGACTGATCGGCATCGGCGGCGACAGTCAGCAGGATATGGCGAACCTCCCGCTCTTCCGGCGCTGTAAACTCCTCGAGCCGCAGCTGATACTGCTCACGCAGGCTCGCCTCGTCGATCCCCTGAGCTGGTGCGGAGAGCTCATCGGCATCCAACAAGAGATAACTAATCCTCACCTGCTCCGACGTTGCGAACTGATTCGGATGCTCGTCGTAGTAGGCAGCAATGGCCGCATCGGTTGGCGGCTCGACGGCGTCTTCGAAGGACGCACTTGGCACGCTGACGTAGGATACTCTTCGTTCTTGATGCACCAGACTCGCGCTTCGCTTGGCTAAAGCGTCCGTGGCGAATGCCGTCTCTCGGATCGCACGGGGAAGCTGAGTGACCAACAGCTCGCTGCGCAGGGATGCCTCATAGGCCGCCGGCGTGAGCCCCTGCAGTTGCAGCACCCGCTCGTACTGCGCGTTGGAGAAGGCGCCATCCTGCTGGAAGGCCGGCTCACTAAGAATCGCGGCACGAATCGCCTGATCGGAGGTCCGCAGCCCCATGGCCTCAGACTCGGCCAAGAGCAAGGTCTCGCGGATCATCCGCTCGAACACCTGCTCGCGAATCCGTTGGTCATCGAACAGGGCCGGATCATAGGCATCGCCTAACCGGTCCCGCAGCTGGATGCGAGTGCGGTTGACATTCTGGTTGAAGGCGCGCTCGGTGATCTCAGTGCCGTTCACAGTCGCAACGACAGACTCAGCACCGCCGCCGAAGTAGGAGTCGATGCCCCAGAAGGCAAACGGGATCGTGATAAGGATGACGATGGCCCAGGCAACCCAACCCTGTGCGCGTTCTCGAATCTCCTGCAACATAACTCGTAGGACTCAGCGTGCGCGGGAATGACAGGACAAATGAAAACGGGGTACCCAGCCTGGATACCCCGTATCGAAGAGATGGCGGAGTGGACGGGACTCGAACCCGCGACCCCCGGCGTGACAGGCCGGTATTCTAACCAACTGAACTACCACTCCACAAAATTGTTATGTCGACCCCTAGGCCTCATCGTCATCGTCAGGGACCTCACAACCAGGGATGTTCTGGTTGGTGGGTGCTGCAGGGATCGAACCTGCGACCCTCGCCTTGTAAGGGCGATGCTCTCCCAGCTGAGCTAAGCACCCCGGATGAACAGGCTCCAACTGGAGGCTTGCTCGAAAGGCAGCCGACATATCTTCGGGGTCGCGACTTCGTCAGTGCAACATCGACGATGTAGCCCCAAACGAAGCGATCATTGTATCGCGTCTTTGAGCGCTTTACCAGCCTTAAACGTCGGGTTTTTTGAGGCAGCGATCTGGATCGTGGCCCCAGTCTGAGGATTGCGTCCGGTTCTTGCGGCACGCTCCTTCACCGTGAAGGTCCCAAAGCCGATGATCGACACAGAATCGCCGTTCTTGAGTGTTGCTGCGACGGAGTCAGTGAGCGCATCTAGGGCACGCGCTGCCGCCGACTTTGGGATGTCCGCCGCCTCGGCCATCGCGTCAACAAGTTCTGATTTATTCATTTGGGCCCCCCTGTTTTGGCCCCGGACCTTGGAGCCAACTGTCGTTATTACAAAAATACCGCGGATCGGAGCGTCAACCGCCCGACCCGCAACCATGCTGGCAGCAACGAGCTCGCCTCATCCTGAGGCCGGATTGTTAAGTAGGACCCAAGAGGTGTCAACCTAATTACCCGCAGATTCGCCTGCTCGGCGAGCATTCACGGCACTCGAGCCGTGAATGCCAGACCATTATGCCCCCTCAGTGATGGGTGCGAATGCCGGCTTCGGGCTTCTTGCTGTCCTCGACTGGAGGTGCTGCCTCTTGCGGGGCATCCTCTTCTTCCGAGCGTGGCGCCGGGCGGGCCGCAAGGGCGAGCTCGAGCACCTCATCGATCCAGCGCACCGGCCGGATGTCGAGGCTTTGCTTGATGTTCTTCGGAATCTCAACCAGATCACGCTCGTTCTCGTGCGGGATCAGCACCTGCACGATCCCACCCCGATGCGCAGCGAGCAACTTCTCCTTCAGGCCGCCGATCGGCAGCACCTCTCCTCGCAGCGTGATCTCACCGGTCATCGCGACGCTCGAGCGCACTGGCACGTTGGTCAGCGCCGACACCAAGGCGGTGCCCATCGCCACGCCAGCACTGGGCCCGTCTTTCGGCGTCGCCCCCTCAGGCACATGGATGTGGATGTCGTACTTCTGATGGAAATCGGGATCAATGCCAAGCGAGTCGGCACGCGCGCGCACCACCGTCAGCGCTGCCTGGATCGACTCCTGCATCACATCGCCAAGCTGCCCGGTGAAGGTGAACTTGCCCTTGCCGGGCACCAAGGCCGCTTCGATGCGCAGGAGCTCGCCCCCGACCTCGGTCCAGGCCAGACCAGTGACTTGGCCCACCTGATCGTGCTCGTCGGCAAGGCCGAAGCGGAAGCGGCGGACACCGAGGTATTTGTCCAGGGATTTGGCCGTGACGGTGATGCTGTTCTCGCGCTTCTTGACCAGGATCTCCTTGACCACCTTGCGACAGATCTTCGAGATCTCGCGCTCGAGATTCCGCACACCGGCCTCGCGGGTGTAGTAGCGGATCAGATCACGCAGCGCAGCCTCGCGGATCGTCAGCTCACCGCGCTTGAGCCCGTTGTTTTTCATCTGCTTCGGGATCAGATAGCGCTCGGCGATGTTGATCTTCTCGTCCTCGGTGTAGCCCGAGAGACGGATCACCTCCATGCGGTCGAGCAGCGCTGGGGGGATATTCAGCGTATTGGCAGTGGCGACGAACATCACCTCGGAGAGATCGAAGTCGACCTCGAGATAATGGTCGTTGAAGGTGTGGTTCTGCTCCGGGTCCAGCACCTCGAGCAGCGCCGAGGCCGGGTCACCGCGGAAGTCCATCGCCATCTTGTCGATCTCGTCGAGCAAGAAGAACGAGTTGCGCGAACCAGACTTGGACAGATTTTGGATGATCTTACCCGGCAGTGCACCGATGTAGGTACGCCGATGGCCGCGGATCTCGGCCTCGTCACGGACGCCACCCAGGGACATGCGCACGAATTTGCGATTGGTCGCACGCGCGATTGATTGCCCGAGCGAGGTCTTGCCGACGCCCGGCGGACCGACCAGACAGAGGATCGGTCCCTTGAGCTTGCGCACCCGTTGCTGCACGGCCAGGTACTCGGTGATGCGCTCCTTGACCTTCTCGAGCCCGTAGTGATCGGTATCCAGAACCTTCTCAGCAACGCTGACATCGTTGCGGATACGCGTGCGCTTCTTCCAAGGCACCGAGACGAGGGTGTCGATGTAATTGCGGACAACCGTCGCCTCGGCTGACATCGGCGACATCAGTTTCAGCTTGTTCAGCTCGGCGTTCGCCTTCTCCTTTACGTCTTTGGGCATCCCAGCCTCTTCGATGCGCTTGCCGAGGTCTTCAAGCTCGTTGGGCGCATCCTCGAGCTCACCGAGCTCCTTCTGGATGGCCTTCATCTGCTCGTTCAGATAGTACTCGCGCTGGTTCTTCTCCATCTGCCGCTTGACACGACCGCGGATGCGCTTCTCCATCTGGAGGATGTCGTTCTCCGACTCCATAAGGCCCATCAGATGCTCGAGGCGCTGCTGCACGTCGACCATCTCGAGCACATGCTGCTTTTCGTCGAGCTTCAGCGACATATGTGCCGCCATGGTATCGGCCAGGCGGCTGGCCTCGTCGATGCTCGCCAGCGAGGTGAGCACCTCTGGCGGCACCTTCTTGTTCAGCTTCACGTACTGATCGAATAGCGCCACGGCCGAGCGCATCAGGACCTCTTGCTCACGCTCGTCGGCCTCGAGCGTCTCGGCAAGCGGTGCGACCGTCGCGCTAAACGCGTCTGCGGTCGAGAGATAGCGGCTCGCCTTCGCGCGTTGATGGCCCTCGACCAGGACCTTGACCGTCCCATCGGGAAGCTTCAACAGCTGCAGCACGTTGGCCAGGGTACCGATCTCATGCAGGTCCTTGACCGAGGGATCATCGACATCGGCATTCTTCTGCGCGACCAGCAGGATCTGCTTATCGCTAGTCATGGCCGCATCGAGCGCCTTGATCGACTTATCGCGACCGACGAAGAGTGGAATCACCATGTGCGGATACACGACGACGTCGCGTAGCGGTAGCACTGGAATGGCCTGACCTGATTCCCGTGCGTCGAGGACTTTAGGGTCCGAGTCAATCTTGCCCATATTGCTGTGCTCGTGATCTAACGCCCCTCGACCCGATCAGCGTCTGGCCTGATGGTGGGGGTCGAGAAGGCGGGTTTGGCATAAACGCCCTACTGAGAGGGAGGTTAGGGCAGCATCAAAGCGGTTCAATCGATCGCGGTGAGACTGAGGCTCGATGCGGTCGCAGAGCCGTCGGCGAGCGCAGCCAAGCTCGACGCGCTCGGGGCTGAGGCCGCTTCGGCGTGGCGCTATCAGTCGGAGGAGGCAACGCGTGGCTGTTCGCCACCATCGTAGATCATCAGGGGCGGGCTTTCGCCATTGACCACCGATGCATCGACGACGACCTTACTGACATCATCGATCGAGGGCAGGTCGTACATGGTATCGAGCAGCACCTGCTCCATGATGGTGCGCAGACCGCGAGCGCCGGTCTTGCGCTCCATCGCCTTCGTGGCAATGGCCCGCAACGCATCATCGCGCAGCTCGAGCTCGCAACCCTCCATCTCGAACAGCCGCGCATATTGCTTGGTCAAGGCGTGCTTGGGCTCGGTCAGGATGCGAATCTGTGCCGCTTGATCCAGCTCTTCGAGGGTCGCCCTCACCGGCAACCGGCCGACGACCTCGGGGATCAGGCCCTAGCGGAGCCGGTCCGCCGGCTCGACGTGACTCAGCAGCTCGCCAATGGCTCGATCATCGCTCTTGCTGTGAACCTCGGCCGAGAAGCCAATGCCTGTCTTCTTCGAGCGCTCCCGAATCACCTTGTCGAGCCCGGCAAAGGCGCCGCCAACGATGAATAGGATGTTGCTGGTGTCGACCTGCAGAAACTCCTGCTGCGGATGCTTGCGCCCGCCCTGCGGCGGGACCGAGGCGATCGTGCCTTCGATGAGCTTCAGCAGCGCCTGCTGGACACCCTCGCCCGAGACGTCGCGCGTGATCGAGGGGTTATCGGACTTGCGCGAGATCTTATCGATCTCATCGATATAGACGATGCCGCTCTGTGCCTTCTCGACATCGTAGTCACACTTCTGCAGCAGCTTCTGGATGATGTTCTCGACATCTTCACCGACGTATCCCGCCTCGGTGAGGGTCGTCGCGTCGGCAATGGTAAAGGGCACATTGAGAAGACGCGCTAGGGTCTCAGCCAGTAGCGTCTTGCCGGAGCCAGTCGGTCCAATCAGTAGGATATTGCTCTTTGAGATCTCGATATCTTCCTTGGCATCCGAGACCTCGAGACGTTTGTAGTGGTTGTACACCGCGACCGAGAGGACCTTCTTCGCGTTCTCTTGGCCGATCACAAACTCGTCAAGCGACAGGTTGATCTCGCGCGGCTTCGGCAGGCGACTGGTGGCCTCGCCGAGGCCCTCCTGCATCTCTTCCCGGATGATGTCGTTGCAAAGCTCGACGCATTCGTCACAGATGAAGACCGACGGACCCGCGATCAGCTTGCGCACCTCGTGCTGACTCTTGCCGCAGAACGAGCAATAGAGAAGCTTTCCTTCATCGCTCTTTCCATGGGTGTTTCCGCTCATAGATCATCTCTCCGGGATAGGCGCTGCGGGGCCGGAAGGCAATAGGATGGGCAGGCTTGACACGGTGGGCCACCTGACTTTGCTCGATCATAACCTGTCAAGGCCAGATGGCAACCGCGCATCTAGACCTGCGTCAGGATATAGGTCATTGCAAGCAGGTTACCAACTCCGAACAGGTGACCAACGCCAAAATCGAGGCCGCCCCGGTCTCACTCGGCAGGCTTGGAGCGCGCATCAAGCACCTTGTCGATCAGCCCGTAAGCGACCGCATCCTCACCGCCCATGAAACGGTCACGCTCGGTATCGTCGGCGATACGCTCGATGGGCTGCCCGGTATGATGCGACAAGATCTTGTTGAGCTGCTCGCGCGCGTGCAGGATCTCCCGCGCGTGGATATCGATGTCGCTCGCTTGCCCTTGGAAGCCCCCGAGCGGCTGGTGAATCATGATCCTCGAATGCGGCAGGCAGAAGCGCTTGCCAGCGGCGCCGCCGGCGAGCAAGAGCGCGCCCATGCTCGCCGCCTGGCCAACGCACATGGTGCTGACCTCCGGGCGAACGAACTGCATGGTGTCGTAGATGGCCAAGCCAGCGGTCACCGAGCCGCCAGGCGAATTAATATAGAAGTGGATGTCTTTATCGGGGTTCTCCGACTCCAAAAACAGCAGCTGGGCCAAGACGAGATTGGCCACATGATCGTCGACCGGGCCAACCAGGAAGACGACTCGCTCCTTGAGGAGCCTGGAGAAGATATCAAAGGAGCGCTCGCCGCGAGCAGTTTGCTCAACCACCACGGGGACCAGTCCTAGCGCATGCGGATCGGGGCGCCGATCGGCGTTGTCGATGTTCATCGTCATTTGGGGCTCAGCTTAATTAGGAGATCAGCGTTAGGAGATCAGCGAAAACCGCGCTCACTGCTGGGATGTCAGCTCACTGAAGCTGATGGACTCATCGGTGACTTCGAGCTGCTCGAGCACATGCTCGACAACCAGGTCCTCGAGCACAACGGACTCGATCGTTGCCAATCGTCGACGATCAGCATAGTAATAGTCGATGACGGCCTGCGGGTCGTCATAGGTTGCGGCCATCTCCTCAACGGTCGCGCGCACGCGCTCGTCATCCGGCGACAGCTCATTCTGTTTCACCAGCTCTCCGACAACAAGACCGAGCGCAACCCGTCGCCGGGCGTCATCGGCAAAGATCTCGTCGGGCAGCTTGATCTCCGATCCGCCGCCGAGGTTCTGAGTCATCTGCTGTCGCAGCGACTCGATCTCCTCGGTGATGAGCGCCTCGGGCACCGAGATCGGATTGGCGTCCAGCAACAGATCCATCACCTGGTTCTTAACCCGAGCCTTGACCCGCTCCGAGCGCTCGCGCTCAAGGTTCGAGCGCACCTCAGAGCGGAAACGCTCGAGATCGCCGTCTTCGACGCCGAACTCAGCGACGAGCTCGGCGTCGATCTCCGGCAACACCGGCTCTTCAACGGTCTTGACCGTCACCTCGAACTGGGCCGGCTTTCCGGCCAGGGCTTGCTGTGGATACTCCTCCGGGAAGGTCACATCCAGCTTGCGCTGCTCGCCGGCTGTTGCGCCGATGAGCTGCTCCTCGAAGCCGGGGATGAAGCGGCCAGCCCCGATCTCGAGCTGAACCCCCTCGCTGCGACCGCCTTCGAAGGCCTCACCGTCGATCTGACCCTCGAAATCGACCACGATGCGGTCACCCGTCACTGCCGCTCGATCAACCCCCTGCCAACGCTTGCGCTGCTGGCGCAGGCGCTCGATCGTCTCCTCGACATCGGCGTCGGTCACCTCGACCTGCGGCCGAACCAAGGAGCGACCTTCGAGTGAGGTCAGCGTCACCTCGGGCAGGACCTCAAACTCAGCAACATAGGCATAGCGACCGGCAGACTGGTCAAGGTCAGGCTCAATCTCCGGACGCCCCGCGGGGCGTAGCTCAGCCTCAGCGACGGCTTGCGGGAAACTTGTCTCGACGCGCTCGCCAAACACCTCCATCCGCACCGAGTCGCCGTAGCGCTGACGCAGCATGCGCATAGGCACCTTGCCCGGCCTAAAGCCTGGCAGGCGCGCGGAGCGCGCATAATTCTGTAACCTTTTTTCGATCTCCTGCTCGATATCCTCAGCAGGAAGCTCGACCTTCAAACGACGTGTGAGACCGTCCCCGGCCTCGACCGATACTTGCATTGTTGTCCTCCGGCGATGGTGCCGGCAGCACCGAGAAAACACGCAAAAATAGCACTAAAGGCCGGATGAGGCCATGCCTAGTCGGAATCGACCAGCTGAAGTGAGGGCTTGGCGCGCAATCGCTTAGCCGCCTGGTACTCGTCGTCGGTCATCTGGCTGCCAACGACGTTACGCAACAGCTCGGCGTCTCGATCGCCTCGGTCGACCGCCAGCGAGAGCCAGTAGTGCGCTTGCGCCAGATCGATCGTGACACCGCGGCCCTCAGCGTAGATGAGACCGAGCGCGTAGAAGGCATCAACCTCGCCGAGCGCTGCCGCGTCGCGAACTCGCTGCACGGTGCTCGGGTCGTTACGCAGCAGCACCAGGTCTTTGAGGTAGCTATTATCCGCCATCAGGACTCGGTACCCGCAAATTGTTCCCGCCTATTCGATCTAGTAAGGCCATTCCACCAGGATCGACAAAGAAGGCGGGAAGCCCCGCCTTGCAACGCCCACAAGGGATAGCGGCGGCTCTGAGGCCCGCCTCATACCGAGACGACCGGCAGCTGCCGGTCGATGCTGATGGCTCTGCTTAGCCCTTGGCCCACTTAGAGAAGTTGTCGGTGCTCTTCTCCTCGCCATCGGTATATCCAGCCTCGTAGGCCTCGGTGAGTCGCTGCTCCTCGCGCTTCGGGTTCTGCAGGAAGCCGCATTGCCAGCCCTGGATGTACTCGTCGTCGACGCCGAGCTGCTCCATCTTGGTGACAGCGTCATAGTAGAATTGGTTCATTGTCCACTCTCCGGTCAGCTATTGAGATTCGGTTGCAAATCTTGTTGGTTGCGACTGCGATCGAGCGTCCGGCAGCCGCCTGAGACAAGCCCTTGACGGGAGCTCCTCGGACCGGTTGCCGAAGCGCCTCGCGCGCAGGGGGTCTCCACAACGCGCATTCACCCAAATCTGGCTTAACGGATAAGAATACCGCTTCTTTCTAATACATACCAGCACTTGAGCCGATTGGATCGGCCTCGCGCCGCGGGCTGCCGATAGCAGCTGAAGACACCGGCTGAGAACACGGAGCAGGCACCCCGCTTGCGATTGCCAGTCGGACAACCCAACCTGTGAGAGCAGTGGTATTGGTTGGGAGGGTCTCATGGTCGCGAGATCCGCCCCAGCAGCGCCGAGCAGCACCAAGCACTAGCACCAAGTCCAGCGGCACCGAGTCTGAATTGACGATAGGAGACCCCTCGATTATGCGTCCCGCTCAGTTGTTATCCGTTCTCGAGCGCGAGCTCACTAGCGCCGCCGAGGGGCATCATACGCCGGTCATGCTCTGGGGGCCGCCAGGGGTCGGCAAGTCACAGATGATCGCGCTGGTCGCCGAGCGTCATCAGGTCCCTATGATCGACATCCGGCTCTCGCAGATGGAGCCCAGCGATCTGCGCGGCATTCCCTTTCGGGTCGACCAGCATGTGGAGTGGGCGATCCCCGCTTTGCTCCCGAGCAAAGAGCGACACGGCGAGGCCGGTATCCTTTTCCTGGACGAAATCACCTCAGCCCCTCCTGCCGTCTCTGCCGCGGCCTACCAATTGATCCTCGATCGCCGACTGGGCGAATACCAGGTCCCCGACCATTGGGCGATCTTCGCCGCTGGCAATCGGCAAGGCGACCGCGGCGTCACCTACAGCATGCCGGCACCGCTGGCAAACCGCTTTTCACACTTCGAGGTCGACACACACCTCGATGACTGGGTGGCCTGGGCCTACCACAAGGGGATCGATGAGCGCATCATCGGCTTCCTGCGCTTCCGTCCCGAGCTCCTATTCGACTTCGACCCCGCCCATAATCCGGTCGCCTTTCCGTCGCCACGTTCCTGGGAGTTCGCTCACCGCGCGTTGCAGAAGTTTCAGGATGATCCGCAGCTGCTGCAGGGCACACTGCAGGCCTGTGTCGGCCCTGCTGCGGGCATCGAGCTGTCCGCCTTCGTCGCTAGCATCGATCAGATGCCCGATCTTGACGCCATCTGTCGCGGTGAGACGGTCCCTGTACCGAGCGAGATCGATCTTCAGTACGCCGTCGCAGCAGCCCTGGTCGGCAAGGCGATCCGCGCCCGCGGCAGCGCCGAACAGCAGACCCTGATCGGCAACATCCTGGTCTATGCCGAGCGCTTCCCGCAGCGCGAGATGGGTGTGATGCTGGTGTCCGATCTGCACCGCGCCATCGGCAGCGAGCTGTTCGAAGTGCCGGCCTTCGCCGACTGGGCCAATGCCATCGCGGACGTCATGCTCTATAACTCGCGCTTGTTTCACGGTAACCGCTCGAACCAGGACCTCCATGGCTGCAGATTTCATCGGCGACATCCACACCCATCCCCAAGGGTATTGTCCAAGCGAGGTCGCGCCCGGTCTCGACGCTCAGGACCTGCACGCGATCGAGACCAAGCTCTCGTCTGCGAGGACGCGGCTGATTCTGGACAAGCCCTTTCTCGGCGCCCTGGTGCTGCGTCTGCCGATGCAGGCCGCCAACAGCGACTGGTGCCCAACCACGGCCACCGACGCCCGCGCCTTCTACTACAACCCCGAATACATCGACGCCCTGTCCCTGGACGAGACCCAGTTCATGCTCGCGCATGAGGCGCTGCACTGCGCCCTCTCCCACTTCGCGCGCCGGCAACACCGTGTCAAGCACCGTTGGGACCTGGCCTGCGACTACGCCATCAACCCGCTACTGGTCGATGACGGTCTGAAGCCGCCGCCAAACGCGCTGCTGATGCCGATGTACAAGGGCATGACCGCCGAGGAGATCTATCCGCTGCTCGACGACAACGATCAATCGGAGACCCTCGACACCCATGCCTACGATCGTGATGCCGAGGGCCAAGGTCAGCATGCGGGGATGGATGAGCGCGATCTCCAGGATCAGCAGCGCCAGAGCAACGCCAGCGAAGGACAGCAGGACCAGGGGGAAAGTCAGGGTCAGCCCCAGCAGGGCCAGGGTCAGGCTCAGGGGCAGGATCAGCGCCAGCAAGCAAACGAGCCCCGCAGTCGACCCGATCATGGCAGGCAAGAGGCCGAGCCCATCCCCGATGCCAGCACCGCGCCACCACCACTGACCCCGGATGAGCAAGAAACCCTGCAGGTGCAGTGGCAGCAGCGCATGGCCGGCGCCGCTCAACAGGCGATGCAGGCTGGTCGGTTAGGCGGCGAGCTCAAGCGCATGATCGACCATCTGCTGCAGCCGCAGCTGCCCTGGCGGATGCTGCTGGCGCGCTACATGAACGCCCTCTCACGCCACGACTATAGCTGGTCGCGGCCATCGCGCCGCGAGGGTGAGCACATCCTGCCCAGCCTGCGCAGCCAACGCATCGATCTGATCGTCGCGGTCGATACCTCTGGCTCGATCAAGGACGCTGAGGTGCAGGAGTTCATCGACGAGATCGACGCCCTCAAGGCGCAGGTCCAGGCGCAGGTCACACTACTGCCTTGTGACAGCGCACTTGCACCGGGCGCACCGTTTCGCTTCGAGCCCTGGGAGCGTTTCGAGCGTCCGCGCGATCTCATCGGCGGTGGTGGCACCAACTTCAGGCCGGTGTTCCAATGGGTCGATGCGCAGGGACTGAGCCCAGACCTGCTGGTGTATTTCACCGATGCGCAAGGCGCCTTCCCCGAGTCTGAGCCGCCCTACCCGGTGATCTGGCTGGTCAAGGGGCGCGGTGAGGTACCCTGGGGCCAGCGGGTGCAGCTGAACTGATGGCCGCGTTGGCGGCCGAATGGGAGGTTGCAGTGGAAAGCCAAACCGAGGCGCTATGTTG
>NZ_JBUDPI010000020.1:0-21936 GCF_054919635.1 Halochromatium sp.
GCTCGGGCGCGGGCTCGGGCTCGGGCTCGGGCGCAGGCGCAGGTTCTGGCTCAGGCTCACGCTCAGGCTCAGGCTCAGGCTCAGGCTCGGGCTCGGGCTCGGGCTCGGGCAGCCTGGATGACTCAGCCTCCCTCTGCACCGTCTTCGGATCGCCGCTAGAGCCTGCCTGCAGCGCGGCGATCTGCTCCGCGATCTCGGGTGACTGATCCATTTGCGCCTGGATCATCTGCTCAAAGGCACCAAGACGCTGGCTCTGCATCCGCCAATCGATGCCCAGGACCATCAGCACAATCAGCGCCAGGTGCAATAGGATCGACCAGAGATAGGCCCTCGGGAAGCGCTGCAGGATCTCCCACATGGTACGCCTGTCAGCGGCGCTCCTGGCCTGCTGCGCCCACCGGAGGCTGGGTCACCAGGCCGACGCTCGGCACGCCAGCGGCCTGAGCGGCGACCATCGCATCGATCACAACGCCGTAGTCGACGCTGGCATCGGCACGTACGACCACAGCGAGGGCCGCGTCAGCCGCGCGTGCCGCGCGCAAGCGCTCGTAGAGCAGCTGTTGATCAACCGGCAGCAGATCGGCATCGCCGAAATCGAGATAGGTATCGCCGAAACGATCGATATGGATGATCACGGGCGGCGCACCCTCGCCGGCCTGGGGCTCGGCATCGGCCTCGGGGAGATCCACCTTGACCCCCTGGGTAATCAAGGGTGCTGTCACCAAGAAGATGACCAAGAGCACCAGCATCACGTCGATATAGGGCACGACGTTGATCTCCGCCATCGGCCGGCGACGCTGGCGACGGGCTTTGCGCGTCATGATATAGGACCGTGAAACAAGCGCTTCACCGTCCGGGGTGGTGACGCGACATGGAGGTTAGCCTCGTCCCTGGCGCTGCAACAGAATCGAGAACTCCTCCATGAACTCCTCGTAGCGACTGTGCAGACGCTCGACCTGACTCGCATAGCGATTGTAGGCGACTACGGCTGGAATCGCCGCCAACAGTCCGACGGCAGTGGTGATCAGGGCCTCGGACATGCCCGGACCAACCAAGGCCAACGTCGCCTGCTGCATGTTGCCGAGCGCCTGAAACGCATGCATGGTGCCCCAGACCGTGCCAAACAGACCGATGTAAGGGCTGGTGGAGCCTACGGTCGCGAGAAACGGTAGGTTGGCCTCGAGCCGATCGACCTCGCGGCTCAGCGCCACCCGCATCGAGCGCTCCGCACCCTGGATCAGACCCTGTAGGTCATTCGGCGTTACCTTGCGTAGGCGCACATACTCCTTGAAACCGTTGCGGAAGATCATGGGCAGCCCGGTCAACCGCCGCTCATCCTGGCTGAGGTCGCGATAGAGGGCGCTGAGATCGCCACCGGACCAGAACTTCTGCTCGAAGGCATCGGCCGTCGAGCGTGCCTGGCGCAGCACCCGAGCGCGATCGAAGATCGCCGCCCAGGAGAGGACCGAGGCTAGCACCAGCAGCAGCAAGACCAGCTTGACGACCAGGCCGGCCTGCGCGACCAGGTCGATGAGGGACAGCTCAGAGCCCATAGGGCATGTCTCCGTTGGCGAGGGCGTCTGTGGGCGCTGACGGTGTTGGAGCTGCTGCAAAGGCGCTCAGCAAGACCTCGGGAATGCGTGTCGGACGCATACCACGGGCATCAATACAGGCCACATTGACCTGTGCGCGACAGCACGGCTGCCCATCGGCGGCGTCGAGCACCTGCTGATCGAAATCAAGGCAGGCACGGCGCCGACTCGCGACGGCCACCGTTACACGCAGGCCCTGATCCAGACAAGCCGGCCGCAGGAAATCCAGCGACATCTTCCGCACCGCAAACAGGATGCCCTGCTCGCTGCGCAGCCGTTCCTGCTCGAAGCCGAGCGTGCGCAGCCATTCGGTGCGCGCGCGCTCGAGAAAATGCAGATAGCGCGCGTGATAGACCACACCACCTGCATCGGTGTCTTCATAGTAGACACGAACCGGCCATTCAAAGACGGGGGCCTGCGGAGACATAACAACGGGTTGCGGCACAGCTGTTGAGGGAGAGCGACCATCTGCGCTCGGACGAAAACCAGCGCAGCCCATAAGTTTACCTGGATTAGAGGTGAAAGCCATGGATTGCGTAATCTCAATCCGCCCAGGCAGTCACCATCCCCCGCTCATTCGGTGAGTCGGCTCATCGACGCAGCGCAGCGCGTTCGGTGCACCTGGTATCGCCGGCTAGGAATCTGCTCCCGATGGGGCAGATGGATTGATCGGGGTGTCAAACAGATCGTCGGACACATGCTTTCCGGCAGGGCTTGGCTCAAGATCGAGCAAGTCGGGCTGCGGCGGGCTCAGGCCGAAATGCTGATAGGCAGTCTTGGTCGCCATGCGACCGCGTGGGGTGCGCATCAGGTAGCCCTGCTGGATCAGGAACGGCTCGAGCACGTCCTCGATCGTGCCGCGCTCCTCGCCGATCGCGGCGGCCAGGCTCTCCACCCCGACCGGCCCGCCGTCGAACTTCTCGATCACCGCGCTGAGCAGCCGCCGATCCATGTGGTCGAAGCCTTGGGCATCGACCTTCAGCATCGCCAGCGCCTGATCGGCGACCGCTCGGCTGATCTCACCATTAGCGCGTACCTGAGCGAAGTCGCGCACCCGGCGCAGCAGCCGATTCGCGATGCGCGGCGTGCCGCGCGAGCGGCGTGCGATCTCGCCGGCACCCTCGGCATCCGTCTCGATCGCTAGGATCTCGGCCGAGCGGCGCACGATGCGCGCCAGATCCGCATCCGAGTAGTACTCGAGCCGCTGCACGATACCGAAGCGATCGCGCAGCGGCGAGGTCAGAAGCCCGGCACGCGTGGTCGCACCAACGAGCGTGAACGGCGGCAGATCGAGCTTGATCGAGCGCGCGGCTGGCCCGTCGCCAATCATGATGTCGAGCTGGAAGTCCTCCATCGCCGGATAGAGCACCTCCTCAACCACCGGGCTCAGGCGATGGATCTCGTCGACAAAGAGCACATCGCCCGACTCTAGGTTGGTCAGCAGGGCCGCCAGATCGCCCGGCTTCTCTAGCACCGGCCCCGAGGTCTGGCGCAGGTTGACCTGCATCTCATGGGCGATGATGTGCGACAGCGTGGTCTTGCCGAGCCCAGGTGGACCGAAGATCAGGGTGTGGTCGAGTGCTTCACCACGACCGCGCGCAGCGCCGATGAAGATCTCCATCTGCTCGCAGACCGCAGGCTGGCCGACATAATCGGCGAGTCGGCGCGGGCGGATCGCGCGATCGAGGGCGCCATCATCACTGGCGGCGGTCGGGCTAATGACGCGGTCTGGCTCAGTCACTGAAGGGGCTTCGGGGCGGTGCCTAAGTGTGGTGTTGGAAGACGCCTAAGTTCGTGTTTGCGGGTATCAAGCCGCTGACCTACTGAACGGCAGCGCCTCGCCCTGCAGCTCGCCGAGCAATGCACAATGCGCCGGGCCAGTCGAGCCTTCAACTCGGTGTCACCGACTTCAGTGCAGCGCGGATGATCTCCTCCGAGGTCTTGGCGCCGTCATCGGCAGCACGCGCCATGCGGTTCGCGTCTGCGGGTTTGTAGCCGAGCGCGATCAGTGCGCTGATGGCATCGGCCAGCGGATCATCAACCACGGCGGCCGGCGTTAACGCCTCGCCAGCGATGACGCTTTGGCTCAGGGCCGGCGCATGACCCAGCTCGGCGATCCGGTCCTTCATCTCCATCACCAAGCGTTGCGCGGTCTTCTTGCCGATGCCAGGCAGTCGGCTCAGCATGGTGACGTCCTCTTGCTCGACGCATTGGGCAAAGCGTGTCGCGTCCATCCCAGAGAGGATCGCGAGCGCCATCTTGGCACCGACGCCGGTCACACGCAGCAGGGCCCGAAAGAGTGCTCGATCGTGGTCGCTGCGAAAGCCGTAGAGCACATGCGCATCATCGCGGATCACGAGATGCGTGACCAGCGTTACCGACTCACCGACTGCAGGCAGCTCGTAGAAGGTCGACATCGGCGCCTCGACCTCGTAGCCAACGCCGGCACACTCGATGAGCACCTGCGGCGGATGCTTGGCGATGACCTCGCCACGCAATCGGCCGATCATCGAACACACCCGCGCATTGGCCAATGCTGACAAAGATGAGTCATAGGAAAGCCTGCTCTGGACTGGCCCCGGCGGCTAATGGCCACGAGCCCTTGTCACGGCCGGAAATCCCGCCAACTAGCGGCGGCGCGCTTGCGCTGGGGGATGCCCATCGAATGGGCATGGCAGAGCGCGATGGCGAGCGCATCGGCCTCGTCCTCCCCCGGTTGATCGCTCAATGATAAGAGCACCCTGACCATGTGCTGAACCTGACTCTTGTCGGCGTTACCGGTGCCAACCACTGCCAGCTTGACCGACTTTGGGCTGTATTCATGGACGACGACACCGCCCTTGAGCCCAGCACAGAGCACTGCACCGCGGGCCTGGCCAATCTTCAGCGCGGCGGTCGCATCACGGGCAAAGATCAACTGCTCGACAGCCATCTCGTGCGGACGATACTCGGTGACCAGCGCCGCAACCTGATCGAAGATCAAGCCGAGTCGCTCCGGCCAGGCATGTTGTCCGACGCGCACGCAGCCGCGCGCGATGCAGATGCTGCGCTGGCCATCGGTATCGATCACCCCGTAGCCGGTGTTACGCGAGCCAGGGTCGATACCGAGCACGCGATGCCGGAGCGGCGAGTGCACCATCAGCGACTGGCTCGGCCCTGAGTCCCTTTCGACGATCGCTGCACGGCTTAGCTGTCGAGCGCAGCCATGATCTCGTCTGGGATGTCAGCGTTGTTGTAGACCTCTTGCACGTCGTCGAGGTCCTCGAGCGCATCGACCATCTTCAGCAGCTTCTCTGCACCCGCGGCATCGAGCTCGATCTGGGTCGCCGCGTTGAAGCTGACCTCGGAGACGCTGGTATCGAAGCCAGCCGCGGACAGTGCATCACAGACCGCGCTGAACTCTTCCGGGGCGGTGATCACGTCGAGCGAGCCGTCATCGTTGACCACGACGTCCTCAGCACCGGCCTCGAGCGCGGCCTCCATCACTGCGTCCTCATCGCTGCCGGGCTGGAAGCTGACCACGCCCTGCTTCGAGAACAGGTAGGCCACCGAGCCATCGGTGCCCAGATTGCCGCCATACTTGCTGAAGGCGTGACGCACCTCGGAGGCGGTTCGATTGCGATTATCGGTCATGCAATCGACCATGACCGCAACACCACCAGGTGCGTAGCCCTCGTAGCGAATCTCCTCATAGTTGTCACCGTCATCGGCGCCAGCGCCGCGCTTGATCGCACGGTCGACGGTATCGCGCGGCATGTTGGCACCAAAGGCCTTGTCCATCGCCAGGCGCAGCCGGGGATTGGAGCCTGGGTCACCGCCCCCCTCCCGCGCCGCGACTGTGACCTCACGGATCAGCTTGGTCCAAACCTTGCCGCGCTTCTTATCCTGCGCCGCCTTTCGGTGCTTGATATTGGCCCATTTACTATGACCGGCCATGTGACTCCCTCGGTTCGAGCCCCGGATGGCTCCGGGCCTCAGCTGCTTTGAGACAAAAACGGATTCGATGATGCCTGTTCTGACCGTTGCAGAACGCATCTAAGCGCTTCAGTCTATCACTGGCCTTGAGACGGCGGCAGTGAGACGCATGGGTCGGTTCCTTTACCCTGAACCGGCGATGCCGCAGAATCTAAACCCAAACCCGCTACCGGAAGTGCCCGAGGAACACCCATCGTGTCTGAAGAAATGATCTTCGAGCATCCGTTGAACGAACGCATTCGAACCTTTTTGAGGCTCGAGCACCTGTTCGAAAAGCTCGATTACTTCGGCGCGCGATCGGAGGACTGGAGCACGCGCGCGGCGATCGATGCCCTGCTCGACATCGTCGCCATCACCGCTCGGGCCGATATCAAGACCGAGCTGCTCAAGGAGATCGACCGCAACCTCTCGACCCTGGCGCGTGTACGGCATCAGCCGGGGGTGGACCCCAGCGCGCTCAAGGAGGTCTTTAGCGGACTAGAGCAGGCAGCGGCCGGGATTCATGAGATCAACGGGCATATCGGCAGCAGGGCACGCGGCGACGGTTTTCTTAAGGCCGTTGCCCAGCGCAGCAGTATCCCAGGCGGGGCCTGTAGCTTCGATGTCCCGCTGTACCATCACTTCTTGACTCAGCCGATCGAGCATCGGCGAGCAAGGATCAACGGCTGGACCGACGAGATGCGCCCGGTCCGCGAGGCCATTCACCTCGTGCTCTCGCTTGCGAGAACCAGCGCGACGCCGCGCAAACTGATTGCCCCGGAAGCCTTCTTCCAAGAGGCGTTGGACCATCATGCACCTGCCCAGCTTCTGCGGGTTGGAATCAGCCCGGATTGGTCCGTCTATCCTGAGATCAGCGGACACAAGAACCGCTTTAGCATCCGCTTCATGCAAGCAAATATGGAAGCAAGTATGGAAACAAGTCAGGCCGGACGGCCATCACAGTCGTCTGATGACATCCCCTTCCTGCTAACCTGTTGCGTGTTTTGATCGAGCGATGCCAACGACCGTTGCCTGCCCAACCTGTGGCAAGAGGATCATCTGGGGAAGCGAATCGCCCTGGCGACCGTTTTGCAGCGAGCGCTGCAAGCTACTCGATCTCGGCGATTGGCTCGACGAGAACCATCGGATCAGCGAGGACCTCGAGAGCCCCGACAGCTCATCAGGGACGACGAGGCGCTGGCCCGAGCCCGACGATGAGGATGGGCTTGCTCGCCACTAGGTCAGCCTAACGGAGCCCTAGCCTTGTAAGGTCGACCCTTTGGGCTCGACCCGGTGGTGGCAACTGTCGAGCCAGCGCGCGAGTCCTGATGAGAGGCTACGCTGACTGGAAGTGCGTCGCCAAGTCGTTCAGGTGACGAGGCGATCGATGATGCGAAAGCCGGCGAGATAGGTGCCGACCGCAGAGCCAAGGGTGCTGAAGATAAACACCAGCAACACCCGCGAAACACGGTTTCGCCACCAGCCACGCAGACTGGTGACATCATCGCGCAGGCTGCCAAAATCGCCGACGCTCGGACGCCGCAGCCACAGCTCCAAGGCCCCGGCCACCATCCCCGCGCCGATCGTCGGGTTCAGCGAGGTCAGGGGCGCTGCACAGAAGGCACCCAGCACCGTCAAAGGATGGGCGGCAGCGAGAGCCGCACCTAGGGCCGAAAGGCCACCGTTGATTAACACCCAGTCGGCGACCATGTTCCAGCCAAGCGCGGCACTGCGCGTAAATCCGTACGCGAAGACGCCGAGAATCACGACCACCAGGGCCCAGGGAAAGAGTCGCCAAAAACGCGAGGGCGGGGGCACCTGATCAAGGGCGGCGATGGTGCTCTCCGGCGATTCGGCATCCTGCTCGAGCTGCTCCGAGAGTCCCTTCAGATGCCCGGCGCCCACCACCGCCAAGATCCGTCGGTACCCTTGCTGCTCGGCCTCTTGCCGCAGGCGCGCCGCCATATATTGGTCGCGCTCGGTGATGAGTGGCTTGTATAGGCTCGCGCGATCCTGGGCGAACTCTGCGAAGGCAGTCTCGAGGATGTCGCCCTGCTTGAGATACTCGACTTCCTCTTCCGTTACCTTCTCGCGCGTCAACAGACCAGCCAATAGCCCACTGAACAGATTCAAGCGCTGAAAGAAGCCGATGTTATGCGCGGCTCGGCGCAGGGTGACGCCCAGTTCCCGATCGATCAACAGCAGAGGCAGCCGACGCGCCTGCGCCAGGCGCATTGCCACGCGCTGCTCGGCGCCTGGCTCGATGCCGAACTGATCAGCAATACGCTGTTGGTAGGCGCCTAAGGCCAAACTCGCGGCGACCATATAGACTCGGCGCTGGCGAATCACGGCGAACAGGTCCAGGCGCGCCAAGGCGGCGGGGTCGGTCATCGATTGCGCACGGCTGCCGCACAGCTCGACCGCAACTGCATCGACCTCCAGACCATCAGGGCCAAGCAGCTCGGCCACCTTATCGGCGCTCGCCTGTGAGACATGTGCAGTGCCGAGGAGGGTGATCTGGGTCGAGCCAACCTGAGCTTCTTGAATCGGTTCTTCGGGTAGTGGAGCGCTCACAAAGACCTAGCAGTGAAGATCGCAAACGCTGCATGATACACGGGCGCCAGGCGGCGCAGCAAAAGGCCAGGCGCGGCCCGGTTGCGAGCAGCTGCGACCGGCTGCAATCGGCCTGACTGGCGGCGACCCGCTGGCTCGCCTATCATCGCGCACTTCAGAGAGCCAAAGAGCAACGCCTGTCGACTGTGACCAAGCCCTCTCGGTATCCGGAGACAGCGCGGCCCGCGCAGCGGGTCGTGATGCGCGCAGCTAGGGCGCTGCTGCTCATCGCGCTCGTGGGTAGCGGCTGTGCACAAGTGAAGGACGATGCAAACCGCATCGCGCTGGAGAACACACTCAGCAGTTACCGCCAGGCCATCCGTTGGGGCTATTGTCCGGCTGCCGCTGGATTCCTGAGCCCCGAGCAACGCACCGAGCTCGACACGAGCCGACTCGAGAATATCCGCGTGACGGGCTATGAGGTCATTCAGCCTGGCGTTATTGGAGCCGACGATACCGCGGTGCAACTGGTGCAGATCCAGTATGTGCTCGAGGATCGGCAGCGCCTCGAGCAAGTCGCCGACCGACAGCACTGGCGTTATGACCCTGCGACCGAGGCTTGGTGGCTCGAATCCGGCTTACCGTCGTTTGCTAACCCAGCGCAATGAGCCTGAACGCGGAGCACCCGGGGCTGACATGGTCGTGAGCGAACAATTGTTGGCACTGGTGCTCGTGCTCGGGGTCGGCTGGCTCTGGCTGGACGGCGCGCGAGCCCGCGAGATGGCTGTCGGCCTTGCGCAGCGCGCTTGCGAGGAGCGTGGCGTGCAACTGTTGGATCAGGCGGTCGCCCTCCGGCGGCTAGGTCTACGTTGGCGCACTCAGGGCTTGCGTATTCGACGCGTCTATCGCTTTGAGTTTAGCGAAGAGGGCGTTGGTAGGCGCACGGGCTATTTGGTGCTGCTTGGGCTCGATCTCGTCGACCTCAGCCTCGGACTGCCACACCGAAGCGACGACGCCTGAGCTGAGTGCTGCAGCTTATGGGACCGACGACAGCTGGCTGGGCGCAGTGCAGCCTGCAATGCTAGCCCAATCGACAGGAACGGCTCATTTGACGACCCGAAGCGCGGGCCGTTTCGCTTTCTCCTCTGAGCCTTCCGGGCCTTCTGGCGGTTCTTTGCCGTCATCTGGCTGGTCGGAGCCGGAATCATCCGCGCTCGCCGCGTCGGCAACCTCCTGCTCAGGAAACAGCATCCCATGGCCGTTTTCGCGGGCGTAAATGCCGAGCACCGCAGTGACCGGAATCTCGACCGGAAACGAACGTCCACTAAAGCGCGCCGAAAAGAGCACCGCGTCATTGCCGAGGACGAGTCCCTGAACGGCGCTCGCTGCCACATTGAGCACGATGCGCCCGTCGGCCACATAGCCGCGAGGCACGACGACCCCTGGCATCTCGGCATCGACCAACAGGTGCGGGGTCAGATCGTTATCGGCGATCCATTCGTAAAGCGCGCGGATCAGATACGGGCGATTCGACGTCATCGGCAGCTCCGAGAGTCTAGGCGAGGCCCGTCACCATGTCGCGCTCAGCCTCGGTCAAACTGGAGCGAAATGAGGGCCATTCGAAGATACGCGCCGCATACTCGGTCACTGGACTAGCGGCCGCAGGCAGCTCGAGATCGAGCACCGGCAAGCGCCAGAGTAATGGTGCGACGCAGCAGTCGACAAGCGAAAATTCGTCGCTCATGAAGAAACGATTGGCGGCAAAGATCGGCGCAACGGCGACGAGGCTTTCAATCAGCTCCTTACGTGCTTGATCGGCAGTCTTGCTGTCACCGATGGAGATCGTACGCATGCGATCGTACCAATCATGATCGACCCGGTAGATGAACAGGCGCGCATTCGCGCGGCCAACTGGATCGACCGGCAGCAACGGCGGATGCGGAAAGCGCTCGTCCAAATATTCCATGACGATCAGTGATTCATACAGACGCAAATCGCGATCGACCAGCGTCGGAACCGTGCCGTAGGGGTTAACGTCCACGAGGTCGTCTGGTAGAGCCTGTGCATCTACATCGATGATCTCGATGTTGATCCGCTTCTCGGCAATCACCATCCGCACACGATGGCAGTACGGACAGGTGGGATCGGAGAAGAGGGTCATGGTCGATCGTCTGTTGCCAGCCACTGGCTCTGTTTCCTGACGAAGAGCTTACCGCTGCACAACGGGGGAGCACAGAAGCAGGCTACAGATGGTTACGAGAGAGTCATAAAGACAAGGCGCCGCTCTCCCCGGAGACTGACGCCAGCACCAAAGGATACACCCAAAACCAGCGCATAGGGCCGGAAACGAAGCGCGGCAGGGCGATGACGGCAAAAGCCAGACGCAAAACGGCGATCGGCAGCTCGAAGCCACCGACCGCCGTCGGTACAGGGTATTGCAAGCGCAGCGAGCTCCAGCTGCATACCCAGGCCGTTCGGCTTAATGCACGTCCTTCCAGAACTCCCGCTTCAGATAGAAGGCGAGTATAAACAGCAGGCCAAGGAACAGCAGGACGTAGAGGCCGAGCTGACGTCGCTCGAGCTTGTAGGGCTCGCCGACGTAGGTCAGGAAGTTGGTCAAATCCCTAACCAGAACGTCGTACTCTGCCGGCGTTAGCTGTCCTGGCTCCACCAACTTGACATCGACCACGTGACCGCCGCCCTCGCCGTGGTCGTCATGCCCGCCGGCGTAGACCGGCGCCTGGACACCCTGCAGATGGGCAAATGGATGTGGCATCCCGACGTCGGGGAAGACCAGGTTGTTGACCCCATAGGGTCGCGTATCGTCCACATAGTAGGCCTTCAGATAGCTGTAGACCCAGTCTGGCGAGCGCCAGCGCGTCACCAAGGTCAGATCCGGGATCTCGGTGCCGAACCAGTTAACGCCATCAGTCGGCTTGAGGGCGTTGGTCATCATGTCGGTCGGCTTGGCATCGCCGAACAGCAGATTCTCGCGCAGCTCGTCCTCTGGGATGCCAAGGTCATCGGCCATGCGCTGATAGCGCATGTACTGCAGCGAATGGCAGCCCATACAGTAATTGACGAAGTACTTCGCGCCTCGCTGCAGCGAAGCCTTATCCTTTAGGTCAACGTTGGCATCCTCGAGCTCAGGGCCATGACCACCGGCCGCCATCGCCGTCAGCGGGGCTAAGATGAGGGCAGCAACAAGGATTAACTTTCTCATGACGTCACCCTCTCTGGAACCGGCTTCGTCTTTTCGAGCTTGGTGTAGATCGGCATCAGCAAGAAGAAGGCGAAATACACGACCGTGAAGATCTGCGCGAGCAGCGTGTAGAGTTCTGTCGACGGCTGCAACCCAAGGTAGGCCAAGACGACGAAGGAGACAGCGAACGCCCCCAAGAAGAAGCGCGACAGCGGCCCTTTGTAGCGCATCGATCTGACCGGACTGCGATCCAGCCAAGGCAGGAAGAACATGATCAGGATGGCACCGAACATCACCACGACACCAGGGAACTGGGAGCCGGCAATCGGCGGCACCGCGCGCAGCATCGCGTAGTAGGGGGTAAAGTACCACACCGGCGCGATGTGCTCGGGCGTCTTCAGCGGATCAGCCGGCTGAAAGTTTGGTCCTTCAAGGAAAAGCCCGCCCATATCCGGTGCGTAGAAGACCACCAGAGAGAAGATCGCGAGGAAGACGACCAAGCCGGTGATGTCCTTCACCGTGTAGTAAGGATGGAAGGGGATACCGTCGGCAGGCTGGTTGGGGTCCCACTTATTGCCTTTCGGTCCCTTCTTGATCTCGATGCCGTCCGGATTGGTTGAGCCGACCGTATGCAGCGCAACGATGTGTAAGAACACCAGCGCCACAAGCACGAATGGAATCACGAAGTGGAAGGCAAAGAAGCGATTGAGCGTGACGTCGGAGATCACATAGTCACCGCGCACCCAGGTCGACAGCTCGGCACCGACCTCGGGGACGGCCGCGAACAGATTCACAATGACCTGCGCGCCCCAGTAGGACATCTGCCCCCAGGGGAGGAGGTAGCCGAAGAAGGCCGTCGCCATCCTCGCCAGGTAGATCACCACCCCGATGATCCACAGCAGCTCACGGGGGCTCTTGTATGAGCCCCACATCAGCCCTCGGAACATGTGGAGATAGACGAGGATGAAGAAGAATGACGCACCTGTGGAATGGATATACCTCAGGAGCCAACCCCAGTTCACATCGCGCATGATGTATTCGACCGACGCGAAGGCCTCTTCTGCCGAGGGCTTATAGGCCATCGCCAGCCACAGACCGCTGACGATCTGGATGATGAGCACCACCAGAGCCAGCGAGCCGAAAATCGACCACAGCCCCATATTCTTGGGGGCGTAGTATTGAGCCATGTGGTCGTTCCACACGGCCATGACCGGAAAACGCTTATCCAGCCAACCGAGAAACCCTCTCGGCGCTGTATCGACCGTCTCAACGCTCATCAGGCGGCTCCTGCTTCATCCTCACCAACAAGGATGGTTGATTCGTTCGTGTACATGTGTTTCGGGATGACGAGATTCGTCGGTGCCGGAACCCCTTTGTAGACCCGGCCGGCCAGATCGAACTTCGAGCCATGGCATGGGCAGAACCAGCCACCCTTCCACTCGGGCCCGAGGTCATCCGGCGCAAACTCGGGACGATAGGTCGGCGAGCAGCCTAGGTGGGTGCAGATCCCGATCGCGACGAAGTAGCGTGGATTGATCGCCCGGACCGGATTCTGGCAGTACTCTGGCTGCTGCGACTCAACTTGGGAGGCAGGATCGACCAGTTTTGGCTCGAGTGTTGGTAAGGACTCAAGCATCGTATCGGTGCGATGTACCACCCAAATCGGCTGACCGCGAAATTTGACGCGAAGCAGCGCGCCTGGTTCCAGTTTGCTGACATCCGCCTCGACCGGAGCGCCCGCGGCTCGTGCCCGCGCGCTTGGATTCATAGAGGAGATGAAAGGGACGGCCACGAAGCCGACGCCGACGGCACCGACTGCGCTCGTTGCGGCAACGAGGATGCGCCTGCGGCCCTTATCCGTGCCTTGTTCGTTCATGCGTTTGTCGACCCCTCGCTAGGCTCGATGAACGACCTCCCGCGCGACGAGACGGTCGAACAGTCTGATGATGAAAATAAGAATATCGCTAATCTTTGCATAACCGACCGCGCATTCTCCACGAAGCGAGCGACCCGGGTCAAGAAAGACCCCGACTGATCAGGGTTTTAGAGCGCTCGATCTGAGCCGACCATTAAAGCCAAGAGCACCGTCAAGGGCTACGACAAAGGTCAAAAAACCGACTCCATCCATGGACTTTGTGCAACCTAGACGGGATTGTCGATCTCGATAAACCGATGCTCGATCTCGAACGCCGCAGCCAGCTCGGCGCCGAGCGCTTGGACCCCGTAGCGCTCGGTGGCATGATGACCGGCGGCGAGGTAGTCAATCCCAAGCTCACGCGCTAGGTGCACGGTCTGCTCAGCGATCTCGCCACTGAGATAACAATCGACCCCCAACGCAGCCGCCCGCTCAATCGCACCCTGCGCCGCTCCGGTGCACCAAGCAACTCGGTGCACGGGAGCGTCGACCGCAGCGATGTGCAAAGGTTCGCGTCCGAGCGCACGTCCCACCTGCTCCGCAAACAGGGCGCCCTGCATGGGTCTAGGCAAGAGACCGGTCCAGAGGAGATCATCGTTGCCGCCGGAGGGTGCGGCATCCAGAAGTCCGAGCCGAAGCCCGAGCTGACGATTGTTACCCACCTCAGGATGGGCATCCAAGGGCAGGTGATAAGCAAGCAGGCTGATGTCAGCGCGCATCAGTGCGCGGATGCGGCGTCCTTTAACACCGGTCAGGGGTGCGGCCTCACCTTTCCAAAAGAAGCCATGGTGGACGAGGAGTGCGTCCGCCTCGGCCTCAACTGCCGCAGCGATTAAGCGCTCGCTGGCGGTAACGCCAGTCACCAGACGGCGGATCGGGCGCATGCCTTCGACCTGCAGCCCGTTCGGGCAATAGTCGCTGAAGCGCTCGACGCCGAGCAGCTGGTCGCAGTAGGCGGCAATCTCAACAGCGGAAGTCATCGATTTGTTAACCAATGCGGGTTGGATAGCGGTAGGATAGTGGCAGGAGCTCAAGATGATGGTTCAGCGCATCAGTGAATCCCAGCAGTCGGTCCCGTAGTCGGTCCAGCACCGTGATAGCGTAATCGGATGCGTGCAACATCCCACAGTATCACATTAACCCTGGTCGGCTTCATCGCCGGGGCTACCGTCGTCTACGCGCTCGATCACCTGCCATCGATCAAGGCTGCCCCTGACGCTGGCCGGCCAGCATCTGGCCGCCAGGCATCTGGCCACCAAACCGGAGACGCTAGCTCTGCAGGCAGCTCTAATGGCGCCAGCTCAGCAGCCATCCCCGGCATCAACCTAGACGCAGCGCCAGGCTTCGCTGATGCGGTTGCTATGGCCGCCCCTGCGGTGGTGAGCCTGTATGCGGCCAGTTCCCAAATTGGCTCCCACATTGGCCCCCAGGCCGGCTCCCACACCAGCATCCGCAAGCAGAGCGCTCACCTGAGCGGGGAAAGCCGCAGCGAGCTGCTCACCTCGACCCGAGCAGGCAGACCGCTCAATCAGCCTGCAACCAGACTTGGCGCCGGGGTCGTCATCGCAAGCCAGGGGTTGATTGTCACCAACGGACACCTCGTGCGTGATCGCGATCAGATCAGGATCGAGCTCGTCGATGGCCGCATCTTGCCCGCTGAGCTACTCGGCATCGATGATGCCACCGACCTTGCCGTACTCCGGTCTCCGTTGGCTGAAGTTGCGCCGATTGCCCTTGGCGACCCAAGCAGTCTGCGCGTTGGCGACGTCGTCCTGGCAATCGGCAATCCCTACGGCATCGGCCAGACCGTAAGCCTCGGCATCGTCTCTGCAACGGGCCGCAAGCAGCTCGGCCTCACTGAGGTCGAGGACTTCATCCAAACCGATGCAGCGATCAATCCCGGCAATTCCGGTGGTGCCTTGGTCGACACCGCTGGACGCTTGGTTGGCATCGCCACCGCCGGGCTCAGCGAGAGCGGCCATTCCGAGGGGGTGGGCTTCGCCATCTCCTCCACCCTCGTGATGCAAGTCGTCGAGGCGATCGTCGAAGAGAGCACCGACGATCGCTTGGCCAACCAGGGCTGGCTCGGGATCGGCGGCCGCAGCGTGACCCAGGAGCTCGAGCAACGCTTCGGGCTGCGCATATCGAGCGGCGTTCTAGTCTCAAGCCTGATCGAGGACGGGCCGGCCGCAGCCGCCGGCCTGCGCGCCGGCGACGTGATCACTGCCTTCGCCGGCCAGCAGGTCGGCGACGCCTCCCAGCTCTGGGAGCTGATCAGGACCACGGCGTTGGAGCATGAGGTGCCCCTCGTCTTGTGGCGCGGCAGCAAGCGCATCGACCTGACTGTTCGTGCACCAGAGCTGGAGGCACAACTGCACACAGAGGTGACCGATTCCGAGCCCCATTGGAACGGCGACCGCACCGCCGGCGACCGGCATCAAGCCCGGCTTGAGATCAAGGACGCTATCCATCACCAACGGCC
This sequence comes from Halochromatium sp., assembly GCF_054919635.1. Taxonomy (NCBI): domain Bacteria; kingdom Pseudomonadati; phylum Pseudomonadota; class Gammaproteobacteria; order Chromatiales; family Chromatiaceae; genus Halochromatium; species Halochromatium sp. Next base: position 15,699 of record NZ_JBUDPI010000020.1, read on the forward strand.
CTGCGAGCCTCGCAGCAGCGATTGTTGAGGCGAAACCTGCCGTCAATTGGCGTGCTTTGGGTATAACGGCGCGACCGGATCAATCGAACCTCGTCTCGGCGCCCGGGCCGCCCCCAAGCCAGGCTTGAGTGCTGCCCACAAGGCATCGCCCCGCCAGCCCCCCTGACCCGATCCACTGCCGTAAAGCTGCCGCTCAAGGGTCAGGATCTGGTCGCCACCGCGCGCCGCGCGCTCGGCGAGGGCACTGAGCCCGCACGGCGGATCATCAGGCCAGATCGCACCAGCCCAGGCCAGCAGTGCGCTAGCCGCAGCCCGCGGATCATCGCGCTCGCAAGCACTGCGAAGCGCATCACGGGCTTGACGTGCTTGGAGCGATGTTTCCAGCTCTTGGCGAAGCTGGGTCTGCAGCTGCAACCGGGACAGCGAGGCCCCTCGCAAACGAGGCCAGAGAAATCGTACAGCAGTGGCTAGCACCAGCAGCAAAGCGAGGAGCAACAGGCCACCTCGACTCAGTAGCCAAGCCAGCACACCCTGCCCCTGTTCTCTCTCCGGACCAGCCGCAGCGTTCCCGACGATGGCCCCAGGATCTATAGCCCCTTCGCCGGCTGACACCCCACCTCCAGCCGCGGGATCGGTCCGTGCATCGCCCTTGCCATCACCGAGCGCAGCATCTGCAGCCACCTCAGGCGCAGCAGCAGCAACCGGGCCGGCAATGCTCAGCGCGAGTGCCGGTACCCGCGCAGTCCGCTCCTGATTCGCTGCGGTGTCCCACCACGACACCTCGATCGGCGGTAGCTCGACCTCACCCCCAGTGGTCGGAATGAGGGTCAGCTGCTGACGGCTGATGCCGATCAAGGTTTCGCCATCGCTACGCGTCTCGGATTCGGTTTGGCCGGGATAGACCCGAAACCCAGGTGGCACCGGAATCTCGATCTCCGGGATCTGATTGCCGGCCAGCCCCCGGGCGGTGAGCGTCAAGATGCGAGTGGCGGGCTCACCGACCGCGAGCTGCGGTGTCTGCCCGCCATCCGCCGGGCTCCAGGAGTCATCAACCTCCAGCGCGGTCGCCGGTAGCCAGTGCTCTCCGCTAAAGCCCGCAGCGCTTGGTGCGACCTCCAGGGTCAGCGCCTCGGACTGCGCTCGTGCCGGCTCGCCGCGCTCGAACATCGAGCCTGCTGCGCCAAATCGCATATCTCCCAGCATGCGTTCGAGCATCGGGTCATCGAACAGATCGGGCAGTCCAGGCATTGCAAGCGAGCCCGGTCGACGGCCAGCGTTGGCGGTCTTGAGCTCGGCCTCGAAGACGATCGGCGGGATGCGCAAGGTCCCGCTGCGCTCCGGGTTGAGGGTATAGCGACGCTCGATCACGCGATACTGCTGACCGGCCCGCGTCGTCAGGCTGCCTTGATCACGACCAATCCGGGTCAGCACCGCGCCCTCGATGGTTGGCATCTCAATCGCGTAGTCGAGCAACGGCCGAGCACTGTAGGCGCGCACCACCAGCGGCACCTGCTGCTGGACGATGAGCTTGTCCGGGGCTGCGTCGGTCGCCCCATCACCACCAGCGCCGAGCTCAACCTCGAGCCAGACCTCGTCGCCGGGCGTCCCAAGCCCGCCCTCTGGCACGGCCTCGACAACGAGCGTCAGTGGCTCGGTGGTGGCTGAGCCAACCGAGATCGGCGGAATCGTCAAGCGGCCCGGTTGCTTGGGCCGCAAGGCGACCTGCCAACTGGTCTTATCGGAGCGCCGGCCGTTGATGAACTGGGTCTGCTGCGAGGTATTGACCCCGCCGACCTCAAAGTCGGCATCCAATGGCGTCAGATCCGGCTCTTGGCCGAGGGAGCGCCCGGCTCTCTCGATGGTCAAGAGCACCAGGTCACCCTCATAGACCTGAGTCTGGTTGAGAATGGCGCGCGCCTCATCGGCGACGCCAAGCCCCGGCATCAGCAGCAACAATGCCATCAGGAGCAGGAATCCGAGCATCCGCCCCGGGACTGGTGCCTGGGATCGACGTTGCCTAGCGATGCGCCACGCGAGATCAGCTCGATCGGGGGTCTTCATTGCCATCACCAAGGTCTTCCGGCCGAGGGACGCTCCAGGTCACCCTGCCGAGTCTGATATTGGTAGAGAAATTTTCGCCGCAGCAGCTCTGCGGGGTCATCGGGGATGCGCCGCAGCCACTGCTCCGCAGCTTGCCGGGCCTCCCGCTCCTGCGGGTCGAGGGCCGCGCTCGCATCGGCTAGCGCAGGCTGCTGATCGGCTGTTGAACCCTGATCCTGTGCGCTCTCATCCTCCCGGGATTGAGCGCTCGCTGCCTCGTCCCGGTAATCGGCGGCTGCCTGCTCGCTGCGCGCCGCGTCCGCCGTCGCTGATTCTGGCACGCCCTCGGCCTGGCTCGAATCGGCAGCTTGTTCCGCAGCGCCTGCTGACGAATCCGCAGAGGCTTGCTCCTGTCGCGCAGCAGAGGTCTGGTCTCCTGCTTGCTGCTCGCTGGACGCCCCCTGTCCGGCTTGCTGCTCAGCCTGCGAGTCTGCCTCTGCCTCGCCTTGCTGTTGCTCCTCGGCCTTGTCGTCGTCTTCTGATGCAGCGCCCTCGGATTGCGGGTCGGTTTGCTGGTCAGGCTGTTGATCGGGTGATTGGCCGGACTCCTGCTCGCCCTGTTGATCGTCTTGCTGGTCAGGCTCTTGCTCTGGCTGCTGCTGCGTAGACTGTTCCTGGGGCTGATTAGGCTGTTGCTGCTGAGCCCGCAGGGCGGCCTCGACCTGCCCGCGGTTGTAACGGGCATCGTCGAAGTCCGGCTCTCGCTCAAGCGCCGCATCATAGGCCGCAAGCGCAGCCTCTAGCTCGCCACTGCGCGCTAGCGCGTTGCCCCGATTGTAGTGATCGACGGCGGTGTCGCCGGTCGCAAACCAGTCTGCCGCATCCTGGTAATCGCCGAGACGATAGGCGGCACTCCCGGCGCGTGCCGGCGCCTTCGCCAGGGCCCGTGCCTGCTCCAGCTCACCGGCGGCAAAGGCCTCCGCGGCCTGCTGGTCTTGGCGCTGCCAGAGATCGGTCCAGCCGAATGCGAGCGCTGGCTCAGGTAGCACCAGCACAGCAGGACCCAAGGCGAGCAATAGGGTCATCAACCAACCACGCCGAAATGCCAGTGCCGCTAGCGGAAGCAGCAGCACGGCCAGCCAAGGCCCGAGCTCCTGCCAACGTTCGGCAAGCATGGGGTCACGCTCGGCCACCGCGCGCGGGCGAGCAGTCGGATCGATGAGCACCTGATCCAGATCGTGATCACCGCTGATCAGGGTCGCATAGCGCCCCGCGCCGGCCGCAGCCAGCGCTTCCAGTGCCGGGATGTCGAGCTGGCTCATCACCGGACCATTGGCCGTGGTGACACCGGGCACCGGCGCGCCCTCGGCGGTACCAACACCGATCACGCCAAGCCGGTGTCCCGCTTCGCGCACCTGCTCAGCGGCCTGAAGCGCACGCACGCCACCGGCGTCGTCGCTCAGCAGGATCACCTCGCCATTGCGCGCTCCGGCTTGCCTGAGCAGGTCCAGCCCGAGCGCAATCCCCGCATCCGGTCGACTCCCCTGAACCGGCATGATCTGCGGACTCAGCGCCCCGAGCATGGCACGGATGGTCTCGGCATCATCGGTCAGCGGCGAGACGGCAAAGGCCTCACCGGCAAACACGACCAGTCCAACCTGGCCATCTTGGCTACGACTAAGGACATCGGCGACCTTGTAGCGCGCACGCTCCAGGCGCGACGGGGTCAGGTCCTCGGCCAACATCGAGCGCGAGAGATCAAGCACCACCACCCGGGCCGCATCGCTGCGGAAGGCTGGCACCGGCTCGCGCTCAAAGGTGGGATTGGCCAGCGCGAGCACCGCAAGCAGCCAGCCGCTCGTCAGCAGCAGCAGTGGCAGCCGGCTGCCGCGGGCGCCGCTACCCACCGTCAGCACGGCGAGCAAACGCGGATCGATCACCCGCCGCCAGGCCGCGCCCGCAGCATCGGCACGCCAGCCGAGCCAGAGCAGCAGCCCGAGCGGAATCAGCGCCAAAAGCCACAGCGGTTCGATGAAATGAAACTCGCTCATAAGAGACACTCCAGCAGGCGGCCTTGAGGGGCTGTTCTCGCCCAGCTCAACAGCCGCCCGCATGCTGTTTGCGCGTCCTCGATGGGTCGAGCCGTTGCCAACGACCAGCGCCGGCTACAACCTGCTAGACGCCACGACTCGGCAGCCACTGCCGCAGTCCCTGTTGTGTCCGCTCGATCAGGCCCATACGACCAACCGCCGCCAAGGCACTGAGCAGCAACGCGAGACCTAAGGGCCAGGCGAAGAGTTCCCCAACCGGACGGAAGGTCTGTTGATCCGATTCGACCGGCTCAAGCTCATCGAGCACCGCATAGATGCGCTGCAACTCGCGCACATCGCGCGCGCGGAAATAACGCCCGCCGGTGCGCTCGGCGATTGCCGAGAGGGTGGCTTCATCGATCGGGTTGCGGCCCATGCCCAGGCCAAAGGCGCCAAAGCCGGCACGCGGGTCGGAGCCAACGCCGATGGTATAGATGCGCACACCGGCCTCGTCCGCCAGCTCAGCCGCCTTGAGTGGCGCGATGCTGCCGGCGGTGTTGGCGCCGTCGGTCAAGAGCACCAGCACCCGTTCTTCAATGGGCTGATCGCGCAGCCGCTTCACCGCGAGCCCAATGGCATCGCCGATCGCGGTCTCACGCCCAGCGAGGCCCACCGCGGATTCGAACAACAGGGTCCGCGCGGTGGCGCGGTCAAAGGTCAGCGGGGTCTGCACATAGGCCTGCTGACCGAACAGGATCAGACCAATACGATCTCCCTCCCGGCGTTCGATAAAGTCACCGGCCACGGCCTTGACCGCCATCAGCCGATCCACCACCTGCCCGCCGATCACCATATCCTCTTCGGTCATAGAGCCCGAGATATCAACGGCGAGCATCAAATCACGCCCGGCCATCGGTAATGGGATCGGCTCGCCGAGCCATTGCGGACGTGCCGCAGCTAGCACCAACAGCAGCCAGGCCAAGAGCGCGAGCAGCAGCGTCCAGCGCTGCGGCGCAGTGGCTGCATGGTCCTGACTGCGGCTTAACATCCGATAGAAGGGTACCCGCAGTGCCGAAGGGGCGATGGGCTCGGCTCGCGGCAGCCCGAAACGCACCAGCAACGGCAATGGCAAGGCTAGCAGCAGCCAAGGCCAAGCCAGATGCAGCTCGACACCGGGAATCAACCCATCCATTCAGGCATTCCTCCAGAGCCAATCGCGCGCGATGCCGAACAGGGCCTGCTGCTTATCGTCCTGCTCGCACAGCTGACGCTCAGGGGCATAGGCGCCCTGCGCGAGCAGCTTGCCGGCGCCGCCGGTAAAGCGCCCATCACCGCCAGTGCGATCGAGAAACTCAAGCCAGGCCCCTCCGGTGAGTGCCGCGACCTCGGTGCGTGGATAGCGGCTCAACGCCACCCGTTTCAGCAATGCCGAGACCGCGGCAATCAACGCTGGCCCCTGAAGCCCGGCATTCTGAAGCTGATCGAGCTCGCCGAAGATGCCCCGCCGCCGACGCAACTGTTGGTAGCGCCTCCAGCCCAACCGGCCAAGCCAGAACGCCAGCGCCAGCAGAAGCCCGAACAGCAGCCACCAACCCGGCGCAGGCGGCCAGAAGCCGGGCTCGGCAGGCAGATGGATATCACGCAGCTCAAGTCCGACGTGCGCTTGTTCTGCCGGCTGCACGCTGGCGCTGGCTGGCGCGGAGAGGGTGCTCAAGGAATCGGACATCAGGCGAAGCCTCGCGCTCGACGCGCCGGCTCAGGCTCAAGGTTGAGCGCTACCGGCGCCCCGCTGCGACCGGCGAGCAGAGCGCTTAACCGCTCGGCCGGATCATCGGTGGTCAAACATTGCAGCAGGCCGATCCCGTTCTCCACCGTCAGCTGACGCACCCGTTGGTGATGCTGCGCTAGCTCATGGGCATACCGCTCACGCTCAGCACGCGAGCGGGTATCAATCACGGCCCGCCGCCGGCCGTCACTGATCCCATAGCGACCCGGTGGCGGCGGCGCCAGCTCAAGCGGATCAAGCAGCTGAATCGCATTGACGTCGCTATGCTGAGCCAAACGGCTCAGATGATGCCTGCTGTCGGCATCAGCGCGATAGAAATCAGAGAGCAAAAAGACCAGGCTGCCGGGTCGCGCCACCCGGCGCAACCGCATCAGCGCCGCGG